>JAZQOI010000070.1:0-33015 GCA_045627745.1 Lachnospiraceae bacterium
ATTCTTTTCTTCTATGTAACTAACATCACAATACTCTGATTCATATTTTTTCTGCATAATTATTTCCTCTTAAATCTTGAAAATACGAATTTACTCACTCTCATACGTCTCAAACTGACCACTGAGCATCGTATAAAAGCCAAACCTTTCATAAAATGATTTTAAGCTTTCATCAAAAATAACCGAAATCATGTAGATATGACTTTCTTTAAGATATTCAATCATCTTATTCATCAATTCAGAGCCTATACCCTTTCCCTGATATCCCGGCTTAACCATAAGATTCTGAATATATGCATCCGTAACCCCATTAGAAATACAATCTACATATCCTATCAGTTCATTATCTTCAAATACAGCAATATGATAGTAAGATGTCATATTGGGATTAGAAAGTTCTTTTTCCATTCTATTCCAACCTACAGATTCTCTAAGCGAAGATAGCTGCTCTGCAGATACTTGCTCATTTATTTCGAATGTCATTTATACGACCTCCTTACATTTCATATTTTGGATTATCCCCTAAGTGAGAGTCAACAAGAAAATTTTTCCGCTCCATCTCATTTTACCAAATATTGAAGATTTATATATATGCAATATGTAAAAAGCATTGATTCTGATGTTGCGGACTGAATAGAAGCATATAAATCAGCTTACTTATGTGCTACTCGAAAAGATTATGTGTTCTATGACAAAATGATGGATATACATTCAAAAGAAATATATAATTTACAACGTTTCTTGACTTGTAGCTTAATATTTCTTGCTATAAAATGTTTGTGGGAATTATTCTCGTCTTTTTGAGAAAATACCGAAATTGGAGGTAAATATGAAAAGCGATTTAATCATTGGCGCTGATAAGAAGAATATAGGCGTAGTTCTTGACTACCTGAAAGAAGCTCTTTCAAATACAAAATGTAACTCACGCGAGATAAACAAAGCCATGCTTTCAGCTGAAGAGAGTATGCTCAAATTATTCGAGTATTGTTCTGTGAATGACGAATGTAAGGTGAACGTAAAATCACGTCTGGGGAAAGTCATCACCAGTCTTTCCGTAAAAGGCAAAGAGATTGATTTTGATAATGAGATAGCTGCTCCTGTCACCTCCACGGCATTTGACCTTATGGATGATTGGGAAACCGGCTATGCAATCAATCGCATGTTGCTGAAACTCAATTCCGACGATATCAAATATCGAAATCGTAACGGGGTGAATTATGTAGATATTTGTGCGCATAGCAACGAGCACAGTAATATAACCCTTACTATTTTGGCATTAGTATTGTCGATTGCACTGGGAATAATGTTTAGGTTGGTAATGCCGACAGAAATTAATCTGTTCCTTACTAATAATATTTTTGAACCGATTAAATCTATATATCTTAACCTGATGTGCGCTATAGTCGGACCAATAGTGTTCTTCTCAATAGCAACATGTATTTCAGGATTTGAAAGTGCCAGTACCGTCGGCAGGATCGGCAAAAGACTCGTGATTCTGTATACGGCCACATCCATAGCTGCGATAGGTCTTGGATTATTGCTTTTTAATATTTTCCGACCGGGTGATTTTGGCTCGATTAATGCCGTAGATGTGACACAGGCAGAAGCTGAACTGCCTTCATTCATAGAATCTGTCAAAGGGTTCTTTCCGTCGAACATTGTAGAATCTTTTTTGCAAAATAATACTATACAGATTATTGTAATAGCCATTGCAATTGGGCTCACAATGATGCTGATAGGGCAAAAAGCGGAGCCTGTTCAGAAATTGTTTGATTCCTTTAACGAAATATTCACTGTAATTGTATCGGCGCTCGCAAAACTGATTCCGTTGGTAGTATTCTGCTCAACATTTAGTTCTGTACTTACACTCGATTCGAAAGTGCTTATGACTATCATGAGTCTGTTTGTGGTAGTTCTTATCGGATTTGCTTCATGTGGTGTTTTCTACTGTATTATGATATTAAGTGTGGCACGCTTAAATCCACTGGTTATGCTCAAAAAATATGCAACGACTGCGTTAACGGTGTTCTCTCTCAGTTCTTCAAATGCGTCTATGCCATTTAATATGGAGTTTTGTGAGAAGATAGGTATTCCAAAGAAAATAGCGGCATTTTCAATTCCTCTTGGAGCAACTGTAAATATGGATGGCGGTTGTGTCTGTTACACCATTGTTGCTCTATTCTTTGCAAGAGTATATGGAATCACGCCTACCCCGGCACAAATCACAGTTTTACTGTTTACAATATTACTTTTGACGATGGGCATGCCCGGAATTCCAGGCGGCGCAGCTGTAATTCTGACACCGACATTTGCTATTTTGGGTGTACCGATTGAAGGAATCGGGCTGTTTCTTGGAGTTGACGCAATTCTCGATATGTTCAGAACAGTAAATAATACCACCGGAGATGTGGCAGGTGCTCTGGTAATAAGTAAGCTTGAAAGACAGCTTGACGAGGCAAAGTATTATTCGAAGTGAGCAAATCGGAGCCCCAAAAGGTCCGGCTATGAATTGCAAAAGATTATGAAAGAACCCCATCCTTTCCCGGAATAACGAATTTACATCCACGCACATATGCACTTGCCGAAAACAGCCTTTCCGGAGTTCCGATGTCAAACCATTCATCTTGGGAATCCATCTGAGGAAGCATAACTCTTCCGGTTTGAAGCAGTTTTGTATAGACAGAATCCATATCAGTATCTTTTAACTCAACCTTAACCACACTGTTCATAGAGCCTGATATGGTCTTAGGCAAAAAGAACATTCCAACACATCCCAAATCTTTAACTTTATCCGGATCGGTAGTTTCACAAAGTCCGTGAAAATCAGAAATCTTGTTCAGGAATTCATTATTGGAGCCAGGTTTTGATTTCCCGATAACAACACCAACTTTATCCTCATTAAAACAGTTTTCAGCCTGCTTTAACAGTTTTTTCACATCGTTTACAAAATACAGGCAGTCTCCCATAATCGCTATAATATCATTTCCCTTTGTAAACTCTGTACAGCTTTCATATGCAGCAATAATACCCTCACCACTTTTTTGTATAAACAGGCTGATTTCTATCCCCTTCGTATCTATTTCATTCAAGAAGTTTTTATAGATATTATAATTAGCTTCAGAGACAACAACAGCAGCCTCCTTGATACCCATATCAGCAAGGAAGTCCAATTGAAACATTAAGGCGGGTTTGTTATAAACTGGCAAAAGTCCTTTGCTTATGCATTTTGTTATTGGATAAAGACGTCTTCCGTATCCAGCATCAGCGATAAAAGCTTTCATTTTGTATTCCCTCCTTAGGATAATCCTTACGATTTAATATTGTTAATACATAAAAAATAGCGAAACAGAATGCAGACATGCCCATTATAAGACCCATAATCTTTACTCCCCACGACAACTGCAGTGAAAGAATGCCTGGCGCAATTGTATTTATGACGGCTGTAATCGCCATAAGTATTGGATTTGCATAATAAGATTTTACTTGCCTATCATACAGTTCTCTGTTCCATAAAATCATACCATGATTCTTAATAAGTTTGCAGAGAATACCGGTAATCAAAAGCATAGCTGAAGCCCATAGGAATGATTTGTCAAACCACAGAAATACAAGGAATGACAGCCCCATTAATACTTGTGAACCGATAAAAATGCTGCGGCTTTTGGCTTTCTGAAGCAGTTTTTCCACAAGGCCAAAAGAAAAATACACCAGACATCGAACCAGAACATACATATCTGAAATAGTCTGATCAGAGAAACCAAGTTCATCAGAAAACATAGGGAATACAATCTGTTTGTAACTGAGTGCTGTTCCATTATAAAGAACAGCTATGAGCGAAAATGAAATTATGACAGGCGTAATAAACAATCTAACCGCACTGCTATTCATATCTCTTTTTTGCGCTGCATTTGGATTATTGAATTTGCTTTCCTTTTTAATAAATATAAAACGACCTGCAAAGAAAAACAGAACAGCTGAAATTGCTTCTGCCAGATATATCAAAACATAACTCGTATATGTTGCTAAAATGCCACCTGCAAAGACGCCTAAAATGCCAGATGTAAGCAACCCGTTTTCAGTGTCCGTTGTTACTTTTCGTATCCCTTCGTCGTTGTTTTTCCAAAGCGACGGTAAACGATACATGACAGCATTCAGCAGTCCGGCTGCAATACCGCCAATAAGTTTTGAAAAGAAAATACCTGTTAGTGAATTTGTACTTACATACCACATACAGGTTAATGCCGATACCGTATAGAGTGCGTATGAAAAGCTTACGATGCTCCTGGTTCCTATATGATTTCTAAATGGTCTGAACAAGCCAATCCCGATAATACTTCCGATACCGGTCATGATTACCGGGAGAGATGCAAATGCCTCTGAAATACCCTCTGCAATGCATAATCTTCGAGAAAAGGTAACTATTATGATTGAATCTAATGAGCCCAGCCATCCTATGCTGAAGGCAAACTGGTTTGTATTTGCAAGTTCCGGGTGTCCCGGATTTATAAGTTTAACCTTTTTTCTGTACGAAAACGAGCGAATCGTGGCCACCGCTTCGCGAATTATGATTACTGCAATAAGCAAACAAACTATGATAGAGAAGCCATGATATGTATTCATTCTTCAAACCCCAATTTATTTAACATTTCTTTTGCCTCCGCATGACAGATTTCTCCTGCATTTGCCCTTTGCATGATCTGAACATATCTGTCACGCAGCTTATATTTTTGCAACAGGAAAAGTGAAATCAAATATCCTATGCATGGGATAAGTGTAAAAAGAATCCATATACCGCTTTTAGCATCGGCTGTTTGTAATGAGCTCCCACTAACAAACCCAAACACAGTAAGCAATGACATCGCTATAGTATTCTGAACACCTGAGCCAACCTTGGAACAAAAAGTCTGAAAAGACAGTGCGATGCCTTCCGAACGCTTTCCTGCATGATACTGGCCATATTCTACAATATCTGTCGTAAAACCATACATAAGCGTAGTCATCGGTCCAAAAAAAACTCCTCGTAGAAGACCGAATACCCAAAGCAGAACTATGTTGGAATACCCGACGATCCAGCATAGCAAACTTGTCACAAAGGATCCTATTATGCAAATACGAAGCACGCTGAATTTATCAACTTTTTCTGTGATTTTCCCTAACAGAAGTGAAAATGGAATAACCGGAATCATCAGAAGCAGGTACAATACCGTTGAGTATATATCATTCTCCAGGCAATACCGCGCAACAAAAGGAGACAAAATCAAAACAGCATTTGTCAGCTTCAATATCAGAATTGCAATATTATATAGAAATAAATATTTATTTTTTGCTGCAGCCGTAATTATCTCTCGCAATGAATTATGTTCTGTTTCTTCTGCAAATTCTCGCTCTTTGAAAAAAAGCGGAAACGGAAACATCAGTAAAAATCCAAGGCATGCAAATACTATAGCCGCAATATGCCATCCGGCTTTGGAATAAAGCTGTGGTGCGGCCACCGTAACTATCAGGACCGTTATTGTACCTGCGAAGACCCTTCGTCCTGTCAGTACATTTCTTTCATGAATCTGAGAAGTCATCACCATAGGGACACCAAAAATCGGCACATCCCCTGTGTCATAAAAGATTGTGTAGAGCAAATACGAAGCAAACGCCCATATGATTTTTGCATTCATTGATATTCCATTGGGAATCATAAAAAGGCATATCGTTAGAAGCGGCATGAATATTGCTGCAATCATCATCCATCCTCTATATTTTCCACTGCGAAACGGTCTCTTATCAACCAGCATTCCAAAAATCGGATCGTTTATTCCATCAAATATCTGAGCAGCGCCGACTAAAACTCCAATTACAGCAGCAGATATTCCGATTTCTGTAAGATACAGATCCAAATAACTATCAACAAAACAATTAAATATCGGAAATCCCATGCAATACAGAAAATATTCGGTTAGATCTTTTCTTTTACTATCTTTAATTACATTCATATCTTTTTAAATTTTTTCTAGTCACAACAATTCGTTTTTTTAGGTATACCCTCTTCTGTTGACTTATAGCCCTTTTCCGAACGATTAGTCACATAAAAAATCTCTACGCCATTTTCTTTAGCATCAGCAATACAGACATTCAAATATTTATATATTATCGACACTAATACAAGCCTTTCCTTCAGCCCTAAGCACTTTTACCTTTTGGAGCCTCTCCATATTCTCGTTTCATCGCTTCTACAGAAACAACCCACTGCTTGCCAAATTTACAAACATCAATTCCATTAAGAAGTTTGCCATAAGCAATTGCTTTTCTTAATGTACTTTCATTTAGCCCCCAAAGCTCAGTTGCATCAGCAAACGACATAAGACCATCAAATGGTGTATCTACTTGAACTCCATTATCCCACAGTTCATCACAGGATAAATCTAGGTCATCATTCCATACAATTCCATATCCTCCAACATCAGTTGTAACAGTGAAAAATTCATCCTCATGTTCCTTGAAATAAGTAAACACCTTAAGGGTTTCAAACAATGGTTTTATATCATATATCTTTGTAATCCCTTCACAAAACTGAACACTTAACTTATAATCTGGCAAAGCATTTACGTTTTTCACTTTATGAAACATAAAAAACACCTCCTATTCCAATGGTGGAAGTTTCTTAAATTCTTGTGTCTCCCAAATAATCTGTAATTCACTTCTATTTATTTCAATCCATTCTTCTACCATCTTCAAAGCCTTAGGTGGTAGATATCCTTCAAGAACATCCCCTGTCATATAATCTATAGCTGCAACATCGTCATTATAAATTGCATGAATATGTGGTGGATTGTGTTCCCCTTGAAGAAAATACATTTTAATAACAATTCCGTAAAATCTTGATAATACTGGCATTATTATTCCTCCTTATATATTATATCACGGTATCGTGACATAATACAATCTAATTACGATAATCAAAAATGAAAAAATCACCTCGAAGATTGCTATATAAGCTGATGAATTACAAAGAGTTGTTTTTTACAAAAATGCCATATTCCAACCTAAAATGAGATTTTTTCTTCTTCACGTTTCCCCTGAAACCCTTGATTTTTTAATGAGAAATACATTTAATCCCTGCGCATATAATTGCACCTGCTGCGCAGGTACAATTATCCCGCGGCATTCGCCGCATACCGAAAACACCATCTGTGCCACCTTACAAGCGAGCTTGCGATGTCACATCTGCTATTTTCGGTGCGCTTCTCATTGCTTCGCGAGAGATGTTACTTGAACCGTGTGTTCTTCTTCGACATTTTTTAGTGCGGAAGATGGGGTGAGGTGGTTTTAGAAAAAGGTCCAGTGAACCTTTTTCCCACCGAACCGACCGACGAAGCCATTTATGGCGAGGAGACCTTGAACCCTGGGTTCAAGGAACTCCTCGGCATATAAATCAAAAAAGGTTAAGCCTTCAGGCTTAACCCTTTTGATTTATACTGCGGAAGATGGGACTTGAACCCACACAAGCGCAATGCTTACAAGATCCTTAGTCTTGCTCGTCTGCCAGTTCCGACACTTCCGCTCAAATCGCTAATTATCAGCGACTTGATTACTATACCACAATATTAAGGATAAATCAACATATTTTTTTATAAATATTAACCCTTTATATTTATATTTTTTTATAAATATTAACACTTTAATAAATCGTCAAAAAATGTGTCCAAAATATCACCCTTATATTCTCCTATCTGCCCATTATCACATAATTTTGCAAGCATAGGATTCAACGGAAGCTTAGCAGTATTTTTGATTCCATATACAAGAGCTCTTTCCTCTAAATGACTTTCGCCGAAGATATTAATATGCTTACCACAGTCAGGACATTCAACATAGCTATAATTCTCTATCATTCCAAGAATAGGTATATTCATCATACCTGCCATCTTAACAGCCTTTTCTACCACCTCTGAAACAAGCTCCTGTGGCGAAGTAACTATTACTATTCCGTCAACGGGAATGGACTGGAAAACCGTAATTGGAACATCACCTGTTCCGGGAGGCATATCAACAAACATATAATCAACCTCCCCCCACAATACATCAGTCCAGAACTGCTTAACAACACCTGAAATAATCGGTCCTCTCCATACAACAGGAGTGGTCTCATCATCAAGTAATAAATTAATAGACATAACATCAATTCCGCAATCAGACTTCATAGGGTATATTCCATCCATAAAAGCTTCTGCTTTTCCGTGAACATTAAATGCTTTAGGTATTGAAGGTCCGGTAATATCAGCATCAAGAATAGCCGTCTTATACCCCTTCTTCATAGCATTAACTGCAAGAAGTGAAGTAACAAGACTCTTTCCTACGCCACCCTTTCCACTAACAACACCTATTACACGCTTAATATCACTTCCTTCGTGAGCTTCATCAAACTGAATTTTAGATTCTGAACAATCCATAGAACAGCTTGAACAATCATGTGAACAACTTTCTCCCATAATAACCTCCTATAATCTACAAATAATATAATATTTTCCAAAAAATGTTTATTAAACTCTCTTTTTTAATGTTTCTACAGCCTTATTCTAATAATTGAGCCAATAATAAATACAATTATTGATGGTATAATGAAATATATAGCATTTATTATATTACAACTCAGCGCTACCATAATCACATATATCTTCCGGTGAAACCTTAATAATATTAACAGCTGTAACATTCATACCACATGCAGACATACAATATCCACTGGGCGCCTCAAGATTAATTCCTACATAATCATTTATAAGGCGGGTTTTCTGCATTAATTCCTCACTAAAATCATGCTTTCTTACATATCTGTAATAGCCATCAGCTTTATTTTCAATATAGAAGGAATCCATCGGCAACTTCATTCCCAGGCCCGTAGACTTCATCAAGCATTCCTTAAGTGTCCAGTATATATAAAAATCATTATCACTTAAGATTAATGACTTTTCCTCATCTGCGAAAAAACGTTGTGCAATTTGCAGACACCCGGGCTTGATTTTTTCTATATCAATACCGCAGGAAGCACTGTCAATACAGCATACAACGTAAGAATCGGAATGCGATATAGAGAATTGATAGTCCGTGTCCGGCAAATCAGAAACAAAAGGGCAACTGTATTCATCATATTCAATGTCATACTTTCGCCTACAATCAGTATACATATAAATCCCATAATTTAACAGTATTCCTGCAAGAAGTGACCTTTTGGAATCATCCTCATATTTAAACCTATCAGAATATTTAATACGTGAAGGCGTACTGTTATTAATAAGAAAATCCAATGAAAAATCACTTATATTTCCAATGTAAATATTCATCAAATCACCTTTATAATATAGTAAAACTACATTGCACACTGTGAAATCAAGAAGTAAGGAAAATATTCCCTACCACTCGTTGTGTCAGGCGCATGCTGCTATTAAGCAACTATTTTCAATATTCGCCTGTGTACATTAAAACAGCCGACACATTCATGCCGACTGTTTTAATTAATTATGCTATTTTTGACTTAGCAAGCTCAGCAAGTGTAGCAAATCCTTCTGCATCGTTAACAGCCATTTCAGCTAACATCTTTCTGTTAATATCAACACCAGCAAGCTTAAGACCATAAATCATTTTGCTGTATGAAATGCCATTCATTCTTGCGGCTGCATTAATACGAGCAATCCAAAGCTGTCTGAACTGACGCTTTCTTTCTTTACGACCAGCAAATGAAGTATTAAGAGCTCTCATAACTGACTGCTTAGCAACTCTGTACTGCTTTGAACGAGCTCCTCTGTATCCCTTTGCTAACTTTAATACTCTATTATGTTTCTTCTTGGCATTTAAGCCACCTTTAATTCTTGCCATTTCAAAATCCTCCTAATATTTTCGTAAATCAAGCTTATGCGTATTACCCAGAAAATTAAAGATAAGGGCAAATCTTCTTCATGTTCTTTACATTTGTCTCATCAGTAATACAAGCCTGTCTAAGATTTCTCTTATTCTTTGTAGACTTCTTTGTTAAAATGTGGCGTCTATAGGCTTTGTTTCTCTTTAACTTTCCTGTTCCGGTAACCTTGAAACGCTTAGCTGCAGATCTGTTTGTTTTAATTTTTGGCATTGCTTAATCCTCCTAATTCTAATTTCTATTTATTTTAACTTGACGGAAAAATCACATAATTTAACCGCGCTTTTCAGTTAAAAACATTGTCATAGCTCTTCCTTCTACCTTAGGTTCCTTCTCTACTACAGCACAATCAGATAAGCTTTCAGCAAAATCATCAAGAATATACTTGCTGCTGCTCATATGAGCCATCTCTCTACCTCTGAATCGTAAAGTAACCTTAACTCTGTCACCCTTTGATAAAAATTTGCGAGCTGCATTGATCTTGGTATTAAGATCATTAGTGTCAATGTTAGGAGACATACGAATCTCCTTCACTTCTATAACACGCTGCTTCTTCTTAGCTTCCTTCTCCTTACGTGTCTGTTCATACTTGAACTTACCGTAATCTACAATTCTGCATACAGGCGGCTTAGCATTAGGTGCAATCTTAACCAAGTCAACACCGGCTTCCTCTGCAAGAGCAAGTGCCTCCTTAACTGACATAATTCCTAACTGTTCACCGTCTTCACCAATAACACGAACTTCCTTGTCTCTAATCTGCCCGTTAATCATTAAATCGCTAATGGCTTTATACCTCCCCATAAAAAATTAAAGCAACAAAAATAGTGAATATCCAAGGATATCCACTAAAACTAAAGTCAATCTGAAAATAGTAACCAAGGTAACACATTCAAGGTCCCCAGGTGAGAGTGGATAACTCTTCTTGGATTAATATGACTAAAATAATTTACCATGAGTAAAAATGTCTGTCAAGCACATTTTAAAAAAAGTTTTTTATTTCTTATATTTATATGGTCTGTTTACCTTGCAAATGAAACATCTTATGTTATAATTTCAAATGGTTGTATTATTTTTAATATAGTAATAATTATTCTTCTTCACAAGTATAATCTATTTTATGCATAATTACTATATTCTGTTTGATTTTAATAAGTATGGAAATAAAGGAGAACGTTATGAAAATCATTTACAAAGACGGAACTGTGGGTGAATGTCCCAAGGAGGAAGTAACTCACGTATTAAGACACTCTGCTGCTCATATTATGGCACAGGCTATTCAGAGATTATATCCCGGTGCTGATTTTGCATATGGTCCGGCAACAGAGCGTGGTTTCTACTATGATGTAGATCTTGGTGATCGCAAGCTTACAGATGAAGATCTTGTTACTATTGAGAATGAAATGCGTAAAATCATCAAGGAAAACCTTCCTATCAAGCCATTTATTCTTTCTCGCGACGAGGCTGTTAAGCTTATGCAGGAAAGAAATGCAAAATACAAGGAGGAACATATTGGTGATCTTCCTGAGGATGCTGTAATAAGCTTCTATCAGCAGGGCGACTATATTGATATGTGTGTAGGTCCTCATATCACCTATACCAAGACTCTTAAGGCTTTCAAAATCACAGGTCTTAGCGGTGCTTACTGTAAGAACGATTCCAAAAACAAAATGCTTACAAGAATTAACGGTATTGCTTTTGCTACCCAGGAAGAGCTTGTTGAATTTGAGAAACAGTTAGAGGAAGCCAAGGCACGTGACCACCGTAAGATAGGTAAAGAAATGTCATTATTTATGACTGATGATCTTATTGGTAAGGGATTACCAATGTTTCTGCCTAAGGGCTATACAGTATGGCAGGAGCTTGAAGAATATATCAAAGCAAAGGAACGTAATTTAGGTTATCAGCATGTTATGACTCCTTGTGTAGGTACTGTTCAATTATATGAAACCTCCGGTCACTGGGCACACTACAAAGAGAATATGTTCCCTGCAATGGAGGTTGAAGGTGAGAATTTCGTACTTCGTCCAATGAACTGCCCTCATCATATGATGATTTATGCAAACAAGCCACACAGCTATAGAGAGCTTCCTATCAGAATAGGTGAAATTGCCCATGACTTTAGATTCGAAGCAAGCGGTTCACTTAAGGGTATTGAACGTGGCCGTCATTTCTGCCAGAATGATGCTCATTTATTTGTAACACCGGAACAGATTAAGGATGAAGTTAGCAAAGTCGTTGATTTGATTTTCGATGTATATAAGGATTTTGGAATTACAGATTACAGATGCGTACTCTCCCTACGTGATCCTGCCGATACAGAAAAATATCATCCCGATGATGAAATGTGGAACACTGCTGAGGATGCTTTAAGACAGGTTCTTAACGACATCGGTATTGAATATACAGAAGAAATTGGCGAGGCTGCCTTCTACGGTCCTAAGCTTGATGTTAATGTTAAGCCTGCTGTAGGTGCTGAATATACTCTTTCAACCTGTCAGCTTGACTTCTGCTTACCAGCCAAATTCAACCTTAAATATATCGATTCAGACCAGAACGAGAAGACACCTGTTGTTCTTCATAGAGCAATTCTTGGTTCACTTGATCGTTTTATGGCATTCATCATTGAAGAAACCAAGGGTAAATTCCCTGTATGGTTAGCTCCTCTTCAGGTTAAGGTACTTCCTGTCAGCGAGAAGACCATGGAGTATGCTACCAAGGTAAATAATGCAATTAGTGGCGCCAATGTCAGAACAGTCCTTGATGATCGTAATGAAAAGATTGGCTACAAGATTAGAGAAGCTCAGCAGGTTGACAGAGCACCTTATATGTTAATTATTGGTCAGAAGGAAGCCGAGGATGGAACTGTAAGTGTTCGTAGTCGTGATACCGGTGAAACAGAGGTTATGACTCTTGATGAATTTATAGCCAAAGTCACAAAAGAAATATCAGAAAGAATTCACTAAAACTGTTGATATTGAAAAGGGCCGTCACAAATGTGACAGCCCTTTTTAAATCAATTAAAATCAATTAAATTATACTCTGCTTCCGCAGCACTTTTTATACTTCTTACCTGAACCACAGGGGCAAGGATCATTTCTTGAAATCTTGTCGCCCTTAACAATTGTAGTTGAACGCTTCTGTTCCTTATACAATTCTTTTCTCTTGTCCTCATCAAAAATATCATTCCACTCTTCAAGCTCATATAACCAGTCAGCCTGAGCAGCCACCATATTTTTGTATAACAATTCTTTATCAAAAACAAGTGAAACCTCTGTGTCCTCTTCCATTTCCTCTATAGGATTAGGAGTAACAAGACTATCATTAATTCCATCAAGGAATCCTGTCATAGTCATAATATCAATATTGTATTTCTCAGCCAACTCTTTAACAGTTCCCTTAACCTCTTCATCAGGATTCTTAAGAAGTTCTGCGTATATATCCTTCTCCTTAACAAAATAAGCAGACCATAACTGCTGAAGTTCATTCTTGTCCATTTTAGCAGAGTAGGCCTTACTTCTCCATTTTTCCAAAAGTGCCATAATAAAATCCTCCTAAAAATATTTCAAAACAAGTACCGTTTAATATTATATAATATTCAACCTTTTGGCAAGTAAAACTTTATTAATTAACCTTTTATATAACTTTATTAATTAACCTTTTATAATATCATTAAAGCTCTATTTAGACATAAGACGATTAATATTTTTTATAACAATAGAAATAGTTCCATCCGGATTTGTAATAAATTCCACATTATCATTTTGGTTATACTCATCCATTGGTATATTAATCTCTATACCGCTGTCAGTTTTAAGATACTGTTTTTGGAACTTTTTAACGGTGGCCTCCGCCTGGGGGCGAACCTCTTCCTTTACCATATTATATTTTTCAAGCTTTTCATGAAATTCCTCTTTGACAGTAGGATATTCATCATACAGCTTATCAGCAATAACCTCCGGTACAATTGCTCCCTCATTTCGAATCTCATTTTCAATAACTGCCTTTGTTTCCATCTGTTTTTCAAAATCATCTTCAAAATACTTGTTATTAATCTGTTCAACGGCTCTTGTAACAATATTCATCTTTGATTTTTGAGACATTTTTGCATGACAGTTAAGATACAGTTCTGATAAATAATTGATTTTTTCTCCGTTAACCTCATATTTCTTTTCAACAAGTCTGATGGAATAATCACTTAAATCAATAATAATCGCCTCAGATAGCTTAGAACTGCTCATAGGCAATGTAGCTCTCTGCATTATTATTGCGTTGTAATTAGAACCGTCATCTGCATTCTGAGTCATATGAATAAAGCTGTCCTTATAATTCATCTTTAACAAAGCAAGATATGCATTTCCTTCATTTTGGAAGGTTGCAACCACAAAATCAGCAGATGGAATATCCGGATTAGCATACATAATATCGTATAATCTGGTAGCCGCTTCTTTGCTGAATTCAATAATATTATCTTCATCAAATTCCTTAAGAAGATTGTACATTTCATTGTCATCTTCCGAAAAAACACAGGTCTTAAGGTCATCTCCCGAAGCGATTTTATATATATGTCCCCTTAATAGGTCATTTAATTCTTCATGTCTTTCCAAAACATATTCAGACAAAATAGGTGTACCCACCGAGGTTTCTAATATATGCATTATTGCATTTGTAATTATAATTTCATCCTTCTGCATAAATCCCTCCGCTAAAATAATCAGAATACAAAAACTAATCACTCAGAAAATTATAAATTAATATTTTACAAGCTCATCTTCCGAATCATCATTACTTTTATCTATGTCTGTTACCACAACATAGTAGGATATATTATCATTTACCTGTACAAAAACACGGTCATTTACCTTTTTCCCAAGCAATGCCTTCCCCAGGGGTGATTCTATGCTAATAAGCCCCTTAAGGGAATTGGAACGAACAGTTGTAACAATCTTATACTTAGCTTCCATACCATCCTCTTCAAATTTTACAGTGACGGTATTGTTCATACCCACTTCATCTTCCTTAGAGGTATCCTCAATAACTACCGCTGATTTAATCATTCTCTCTAAGTACCTGATTCTGCTCTCATTACGATTCTTTTCCTGCTTGGCAGCCTTATACTCAAAGTTTTCGCTTAAATCCCCATGAGCTCTTGCTTCCTTTACCGACTCAAGAAGCTTAGGACGCAAAGTTAGCTTCCTATACTCTATTTCCTCTTCCATTTTTTTAATATCTGATTCTATTAACTTATCTCTCATATTCTTATCCTCTATATTTCATCCCACTTTGACATTAATTCAAGAAGCTTTTCTTCCATGCCGTCAATCTGTTCCTGAATATCCTGAAGCTTCATGTAGCTTGTTGCATTGTTTTCATCGGAAAGCTCCAGCTTTTTCTTATCAATCTCCTGTTCCAGAGCTTCAATTTCCTCCTCAAGCTTTTTTCGTTTTCTTTCAAGCTTGGCAGTTTCTTTGCTTTCAAAATATGATTGCTTTGCTTTTCCGATACTATCCTGTGGAGTAATGCTTTCTATCTTTTTATCTATCACAATAGTTTGTGAATCCACCAATGAATCTGTGGATATGATTTTGCCACCTACAAAGCCTGTAAGCTCTTCTGACTCTAATGCCTTAAGCTCTTCTTCATACTGGTCATAGCCAAACTCATACATTTTGACCTGTCCCTGTTCCATACTAAGAAGCCTTGTTGCCACCTTCTTAACAAAATATCTGTCATGAGATACAAAAACAACGGTTCCCGGAAAGTCAACCAACATTGATTCAAGCGTTTCCTTACCTACAATATCCATATGGTTAGTAGGCTCATCAAGTATAAGAAAATTAGGCTTGTTTTTAAATATTTTAGCCAATGCAAGCCTTACCTTCTCGCCACCGGATAATGCTGAAACCTCCTTATATACGTCATCTCCCGTAAATAGAAATGCACCTAAGCAATTTCTAACCTCTGTTTCCTTAAGATTAGGATATGTGTCCCAAAAATCGTCCAGAATACTCTTATCAGAGGTATACTGAGCCATCTGCTGATCAAAATATCCCACTTCTACATTAGTACCGTACTTATATTCCCCGGAAAGTGCCTCAATATCATTAACAAGTGTCTTAAGCAGGGTTGATTTACCAAGTCCGTTACCACCTATAATTCCAAGGCGGTCATTTCTCTTAACCTCAAAGGATAGAGTAGACAACACCTCTGTATATCCAATTGACAAATCCTTAACCATAAGACAATCCTTACCGGATTCAATTCTCGGCGTAAAATTAGCATGAAAGCTTTCTGTATCATACTGATCGGGTGCCTCAATAATATCCATGTGTTCAATAGCCTTAAGCTTTGACTTTGCCATAGATACCTTGGTAGGCTTAGCCATAAAGCGGTCTGCAATTCCTTCAAGGCGCTTAATTTCCTTCTGCTGAGCAAGATGCTCCTTCATCTGAACCTCATAGGCTTCCTTTTTAAGCTTAACGAAGGTTGAATAATTGCCTGAATATCGTCTCATCCTATGATGTTCTATTTCATAAACAGTGTCCACGATTTTATCAAGAAACATTCGGTCATGGGAAACAACAACTACGGCTCTGTTGTATGACTTAAGATAATTTTCCAACCACTGAATAGTAGTAATATCAAGATGATTGGTCGGTTCATCAAGCAATAATATATCAGGCTTGGATAATAACAGTTTAATAAACGCAAGCTTTGTTCTCTGACCTCCGGAAAACTCACTAAGTTTTTTTAACTTGTCCTCATAAGAAAAACCAAAGCTTTTAAGCATCATATCATATTCTTTTTCATAAAAATAACCACCTAAATCATGAAATTCTTCCTGTAAATTAGTGTATTCCTCTGCCAAGGGTTCAAGAGCAGGTGATGTATCCGCCTCCTCATTCATAAGCCCGACAAGCTCTTCAAGTCTTTCCTGCATTTTAATATAACGATTAAAGACCTTACGAATTTCATCATCCAGTGTTATATCATTATCGTCGAAAGTCAACTGCCTTAAAATACCAATCGTAGGATTACCGGTCTTAGAAATATTAGAATCCACACCGTCAATATGAGTCATATCAACCTCGCCGCTGATAAGCTTAAGCAAGGTACTCTTCCCACAACCGTTTCTTCCTACAACAGCTATCTTTTCTTTTTTGTTCTTAATCTCAAATCTTATATTGTCAAGAATTACGTCAGCACCATATTGTACCGTAGCATTATTAATCTGATAAATCATAAGTCACCTTTATTATCCTGTGAATATTTATATCTGTAACTGATTTCATATCGTTACATTATATCTCATATCTTAATACTTTATCAATAAAGTACATTAAGTTAATTTTTGCTTTTTTCCAAGGAAACTAATACTTATGGTTGATTAACCCCGGACTTAACTGATTTTCCCCGGTACATACTCCTTAGAATGAAGAGCATATGAAACGTGAAAAATAATGTCTGAGATATAGATAGTAGTTCAATTCCTCACAAAGATATAGATAGTAGATATACACTTGCAAATATACAAAATATTGTATAATATGTAAGTCGACAGATTATTTTATTACTTAATATATGGTTAGTACATCGTTATCTAAATAACTACACCATTTACACAGAATGATTTTGGTTACCGGGTCATAATCTGAACAGTAAACGATTTTGACAGATAAGCAAAAGATGTCGTTAATATAAGAACGATGTAGTAGTAAGAGGAGATACTATGGAAAAAGTATTATTGTTCTATCCACCCGGATTAATGTTTCAGCGTGGTGAAGACAGATGTCAGCAGAATATAGACGATGGTTCAGCCCAGGCAATGAGAGCCTGTAACGACTTAGGATATGCAGCAGCAATCCTGTTACAAAAGGGATATGACGTTAAATTATGTGATTATCAGACAGAGCGCCTGACTATGGATGACCTTCATAGAGATATGAAGGAATACAAGCCGGACATGATTATGATGAGTATCACAAACACCACCATTTTTGATGATTTAAAAATCATCAAGGATTTGAAGAAAGAATACAATCCCGTAACTGTAATAAAGGGTGCACTCTTCTACGATCCGGAACAGGCAATGTTAGATTTATTGGATTTATCCGCTGTTGACTACATGATTGGTGGAGAAATTGACTTTGCCATAGGCGGAATCGCAGATTATGCCCTTCGTAAGGAAGGCGATATTGATTCTGTATTGTCTATTCTCTACAAAAAAGAAGACGGAAGCTTCAAGAGAACTGATTTTCATACCTGGGGTGAGGATCTTGACAATCAGCCCTTCCCAGCAAGACACCTTATGAATAACGCCTTATATAAGCGACCTGATACAGATGAGCCAATGGCTACCATCCAGACCGCAAGGGGATGTCCAAGCACCTGCGTATTCTGTCTTACACCGGAAATATCCGGTAAATGTGTTCGTTTTCGTTCACCACAGAACGTACTTGATGAAATGACAGAATGCTATGAAAAATTTGGAATCAAAACCTTCTTTTTCAAGGCAGACACCTTTACAATCAATGCGGCATGGGTTAAGGAAATGTGTGAATTAATTATCAATTCACCGCTTCACGGCAAGATTGATTTTACAGCTAATTCAAGAGTACGTCCCTTAAGTAAGGAAACACTTCAGTTAATGAAGGATGCCGGTTGTTTTCTTGTGGCATTTGGTTTTGAATCAGGTTCAGATGAAATCCTTAAGAAAATGAAAAAGGGAACTACTGTAGCAGAGAACCTTCAGGCAGCAAAATGGTGTCATGAAATCAAGCTTCCATTCTGGGGATATTTCGTAATCGGTTTCCCTTGGGAGAATAAAAGTCATATAATGGAAACCAAGAAATTAATGAAGCAGTGCGACCCTGATTTTGTTGAGGTAACGATAGCTCTTCCCTTCTATGGCACACCGCTATATGATACCTGTAAGGAAAATAATCTTCTTGCAGAATCGGTACTTGGTTCAGACTTCTTCCATTCCAGCATGAAGGGAACAATGTACTTATCAGTAGATGAGCTTATGAAGCTAAGAAGGAATCTGTTACTAGGCTTCTACTTAAGACCCAAATATATACTGAGGAAAATGGGCGAATGTGTTACACAGCCGTCAGTATTTCTTAACTATTGTAAATACGGAATTAAATTAGTCGTAAATCTATTTAAATAAACCATATTCTCAGGCATAAATAAGAAGTAATTACCGCTTCTTATCTATGCCTGAGATTTACTTTAGCCACACATTATTATTAAAGCAACATTATTTCAGAAAGGAATCACCTTGGAATACTACTCTCTTAACAATTATCTCAAGGACAAATATAACCGTAAAATATATAAAATCGCAATAAATGCAGGTTTAACCTGTCCTAATCGCGATGGAAAGCTTGATACAAGAGGCTGTATCTTTTGTTCAAAGGGTGGTTCCGGTGATTTTGCAGCTAATAAGAATTTGTCTATTACAGAACAGATTGAAAGTGCAATTCATAGAATTGAAGCCAAAATGCCTGCAGCCACCAAGGATATAAAGCCAAGCTACATTGCATATTTTCAAGCATTTACCAACACCTACGGTGATATATCCTATTTAAAGGACATATATTACGAAGCACTTAATCACCCAAAGGTTATTGGATTGTCAATAGCTACAAGACCCGACTGTCTTAATGATGATATTTTAAGTCTTCTAAATAATATTAACCAAATAAAGCCCGTATGGGTAGAGCTAGGGCTACAGACAATCCATGAGGACACTGCAAGATATATTCGTCGTGGATATGATTTAGAAATATATGATCAGGCAGTAAAAAAACTAAACAAAATAAATCTGCCTCAGGTTGTGACACATATTATTATCGGTCTGCCCGGCGAGAATAAGGATATGATTATCGAAACAGTACGACATTCCATACAGGCAGGTACTACAGGAATAAAGCTAGCACTTCTTCATGTATTAAAAAATACCGACCTTGCAATAGATTACGAAGCCGGCATTTTTAACGTTCTGTCTATGGATGAATATATTGATATTCTTATTTCCTGTCTAAAAGTGATTCCTCCCTCTGTGGTCGTACACAGAATAACAGGTGATGGGCCAAAAAAGGATCTAATCGCCCCTCTGTGGAGTGCTAACAAGAAGCTTGTTTTGAATGAAATAAACCGTCGAATAAAGCAGCAGCAAACAGTACAACACCAATAACAGAAATTAATATTCCTACAAACAGCATTCTGCTTACACCATATAAATCAATAACTCTTCCGGATATAAAGCTTGAAATAATACCACCGATTGTTATTGCACTTACAAAATATGCCTGACCCTTAACGCTGTCATTTTCCTGCATAATACTGTTAGAATAATAAGCGGCTCCGGGAATCAGCACAGCATAGGCAAACATCTGAATTGCCTGACTAAAATATATCATTCCCATATTTTTTGCCAAATACAGAATTATGATTTTAACTAAGAAGGCGACACCTGAAAACATCAAAACCTTATTTATTCCAAATCGCTTAATAAATCTATAGCAAATAATCATAGCCGGGAATTCAAGAGCTGCAGCAATAGAAGTAGCAATTCCAAGATTTCCCTCAGCACCACCTACATTTCTAATAATCAGAATCAGATAATCATTAAGCATATTATGTCCAAAGAAGAAAAAGATTACACCTAACAGAAAAACCATATATTTAGGGTATATTCTTGCAAAATCAATAAAATTATTATGTGCCTTTTCTGCTTTTTTATCGTCTTTTGCTTCCACTAAATCCCCGGCAGACTCAGGCTTTTTAAAGAAAAGAGTAACTACCAAAGCTATAGACATAATAATTATATTGGCATATAAAAGTCTGTTAATTCCATATTTTTCTACAAGGTTGCCAATAAATAAGGAAAGCATGGCAAATCCGAAGGAACCAAGACCGCGAAAGAAGCCAAAATCCGAGTTATCATCACTATCCCTGCCCTTATACTCAAAATACATAGCAACAATAAAGGGTTGACACGCCTGTTGAATAGTATAAATCAACAAATATATTATAAATATTCCAACAATACCGTTTTTCACAAAGAACAAAAGAATAGAACCGGCAATGATAATAAGAGCATTTAATATAACCACATAACGATTTGTAAATATAGTGCCCTTATCAATAAGTCCCGCAAGGAAGGGTTGAAGAAGCATTGCAAAAATATTAGCTATAGATAGAAACATTCCGATTTGTGTATTGGAAAAGCCTCTCTCTAACAGAAATACTGTAGCGAAGCCGTGTACAGAACAATAAGCACCAAAATATGTAAGATTGACTAATGCATATTTAAAACCAAACAATGATTTTTTCATTTCAGTTCCTCCTATGAATTACATAATTTACATTTTAATACCATATCTCCTTAATTCTGATATAATTCGACATATAGGAAGACCAACAACATTATTATAGTCACCCTTAATGCCTTTAATATATTTACTGCATATACCCTGAATTGCATAAGCGCCTGCTTTATCCATAGGTTCACCTGTTTCTATGTATTCAAGAATGTCTTCATCGCTCATCTCATCAAATTCTACCAATGTTTCCTCGTAGAAATTAAGATGTATTTCTCCATAAATTACAGAAACACCTGTATATACCTGATGAACCCCTGCTGAAAGCATAGATAACATGGAAAATGCATCTTCCTTGTCACGAGGTTTACCAAGAACCTTATCATCCTTGGCCACTAAGGTATCTGCCGCAATAATAAGTACATCCTGTCCCTTTACTATTGAAGCCACATCTAATGCCTTTAGGTCAGCCAATTCTTTAACAATATCACAGGGAACCTTTGAGGTATATGTTTCTTCACAATTACTTACAACTACCTCATGTGGGATTCCTACCTTATTTAAAATATCTCTTCGCCTTGGAGACGAAGAACCCAGTATGACCTTCATAGCTCCTCCGTACGTACTATAAATTCTATTATCTATTGTTCAAATATGCCTAAAGGAATAATGTAATACAAAGCATTATTTATCAAAAGCATCATCAAACAAATAAACAATATCTTCAGGATCATATATGATTGCATCAAAATTATCAGCTTTACCAAAACCATAGGCTGCATATATAAACCTGACACCTGCCTTTTTACAGGCATCTGCATCCATTACTGTATCTCCTACATATACAGGATGCTTAAGCCCATGCTTCTCTACCATAAGCTTTATGTTTTCAGCTTTATATAATCCGGTATCTCCAAAGCAGTTGTAATCAGCAACATAATCCTCTAAGCCTGTTTTTTTAAGTACCAGCTCTATATACCCTGACTGGCAGTTACTTACTATGTATACAGGCATTTTTCTACTAAGCTCCTGTATCGCTTCACAGATTCCCGGAAATAGGGCTCCGGGTTCTCTTTCCAAAAATTCCTGTTCATATTTATAACAGCTGTTTTGAATCAGATTTCTTTCTTCCACTGTACTGCCCGGCATAACACGTTCAAGAATAACATCCATAGGAAGTCCGAAAAGCCCCTTAAGCTGACCGGCTGTGACTTTTATGTCAAAACCCGCATCTTCAAAGGCCTTATTCCAGGCATGCTCCACTACTGCTGTGGAGTCCCATATAGTACCATCAACATCAAAAATCACGCCATCACACATTAAGTTCATATGGAATACCTCCTACTAAAATTCTGTTAATCCCGGCACTGCAGTTTTTAAATAACAAGGTTTGCTATTTAGCAAACGATGTACTAGGTACTAGGGCAACACAGGTGTCCAGTAACTAGCCTGATAAATATCAGTGAATTTATAAGTAACTCGAGCAGGCTTATCTGAAAGCTCTACATTTGAAATAACATTATCGTCGGTAAGTGTCATTGTTTCACCCAGATAATAGCTATCCTGATACTCACCATCATATGAATAATAATCACAAATAAAGTCAACCTGATCTCCGCTACCAACCTCAGTCAAATTCTTGGCTGTAGTATCTGTCTGACCATCAGTATATACATACTTGGCGCCGGCAATATATCCATTAGGATTATCCTGATCAAAATTAAGAATAAGCTCGGCTCTCTCTCCATTTAACATACATGGAACAACACCTGAAATAACATAGTCATCTCCATCTTCAACAACGTCAAGAAGATAATAAGCAACAGGCTGATTGTTAATAGCAATCCAGGTATTATCATAATCGGCTATCAGATTACCCTCATCATCAAAATCATAAGTATTATCAAGTCCTAAATCAATATATCCTTCACCATCATCAACAAAAACGTTAAGCTCTATTTGAGTAACAAGATCCCACTGATCCTCTGACAGCTTGATTCTATACTTATCATCATCACCCTTGGTAAATACAAGAGCTTCGGGATTAAAATAATTATTTGAAATATACTCTGCTGTTTCTTCTGTGCTAAGAGCTCTTCCGGATAATAAATCCACAACAGAACTATCTAAGCCAAAAGCTGATCCGGAGGTTGAACCGGATAACAGACCACCTATCATAGAGCTAATCATATCAGAGCTGCCACCGGAAGCCGAACCTCCCAGAAGGCTTCCAAGCAATGAAGGCATTGGACTTGAAGAACCACCTGCACTAATCTGACCACTGGCCTCCAGTCCCGCAAATTCCTGAATACACTTAGAATACTCGTTATCCATTCCAATTGCCTGATAAGTAGAAACAGCATTTCTAACATTACCGGCCTTCTTATATGGGAAGTATACGGACAAACCATTAGCCTGTGTAATACACGTAGCCGTTCTATTATATTTAACTGCCGAAAGCATAGCATCTGCAAGTGCTTTACTCTCTTCAGTATTAAGATTATTACAGAAATTTACAAAGTCAATCTGGTCAATCTTTGAGGATTGAGCAAACTCTCTTGATGAACCTCTTGCATCGGACACAAGCTTATATTGTTCATTCTTAATAAGCTCATTTGTTGTCTTAGCAAAATCAGTAAGCTTATCAGGTACAGTAGCCTTAAGCTCACACAAATCAACAACGGAAAGTGTTGTCTTCTGACCATAGCACTTCTGATTGCATACATCCACAAAATCATCAACAATATTCTTACCTATCTGAATAGTAGGCAATGATGTATTCTTAGAAAAAGCTGTTAACCAGTTAGTATAATACCAACCGACACCGGGCTCTGTTTCCTCGGAAGCTATCATATAATCTGCATACTGCTCAAGCATAAGACCATTTTCTAATGTAGCCATAAGACAGGCATCAAAACCAATAAAATCAAAGTAGGTTCCTGCATTGGCAAGAGCTGTATTAATTCCGGCAAGAGTCATTGAACCCGAGGATGCATTTTTCTCATCATATCCATAACCACTTAATGAACCGCCGCCATGATCCCAGAAAATCAAATCATTTCTGTTCGCCGGATAATTCTTAGTACAATAATTGATAAATTCAGTAAGAGTAGCAGGATTAGTCATTGCCTTACTACCCATATTATCCTCAAGACATACAAGCTTTCCGTCCTTAACAAGATATATCTGATTAACCTGGCTGCTAATCATATTGTTCTTCCACTGCTTGCAACCACCTGTATATACTATCAGATTGATTTTGTCTGAAATGGTAGCACCTAACATTTCATTAAGGTCAGCAGTAGCCATGCCGCTCTTTGATTCAAGGTCAGTTCCACACATGTATACCATAATTGTAGCGACATCATTACCTGAACCCAAAATATTAGTACGCTTCTCTCTTGCCCCCTGTGCAACAGTGGAATCCACCTCAGAGCCACCTGAGCTTTGGGCTGTAACATTTGTCTGTGTCTGACTTGTTCCTAATCCTGCGGGCGCATCCTGAGCCTGTCCCAATGAGCTTACGCCTCCGCCTGAGCCTCTTGTCAAAAAGAAAATTACAAGTATAACTATAATACCCAGAGAACCACCGCCTATTGCACGTTTTGGTGCCTTTGAGGATGAGGAGCTAAAGCTTCCTGCTGTTCCCTTTCCAACAGGACCGGTTCCAAGACCACTGCCTCTTTTGTTAACACCTAAGCCCTGGCCTGTTACATTTTTTTCTCGACTTCTTGGTCTTTTCTGTTCCATTAATAATATCTCTCCTTCTATCGCTATATATAATATAAATGAATATATTAAACCATGGTCTGATTTTATTAAATATAGTAAATTGGACCATTATCTTAAAATATTTTATGATTCAAATTCCTTGGCAACCTTTTTAAGATACCCGGTAATAGGCAAATGCTGTGGGCATACGCTCTCACACTGTTTACATTCAATACAGTCACTTGCTTTACCAAAATTTACCGTAAGTCTGTCATAGTATGCACCCTGAGGGGTAAAGGATTTGCTCTTAAGTTCCTGTTGTTCTGTATTATACAATGAAAAACACTTGGGAATTGCAATATTTTTAGGGCATCCGTTAACACAGTATGCACACCCGGTACAAGGGATTACAATACTTTCATTAATAATATCTCTAGCCTTAAGAACCAGCTTATTCTCTTCCTCGGTAAGAGCAATAAAATTCTTCATATAGGACACATTATCAATCATTTGTTCCATATTACTCATACCGCTTAGCACTACCATTACATTAGACAGAGATGCAGCAAATCTTATGGCCCAGGATGGCACAGACATTTTATCGTCATGATTTTTAAAAATGTTAGTGACTTTTTCGGGAACATTGGCAAGAGTACCACCCTTAACAGGCTCCATAACAATAACCGGCTTACCATGCTTTTTAGCAACCTCGTAGCATTTGCGGGACTGGATGGCATTATTATCCCAGTCAAGATAATTTATCTGAAGCTGAACAAACTCAAATTCAGGATGCTCTGTCAAAACCCTATCAAGAAGTTCTGCCTCGTCATGAAAGGAAAAACCAATATGTTTTACAAGTCCCTCCTCTTTTTTCTTAACAATCCAGCTAAAGGCATCAAGTTCATTATATTTCTTGTAATGGTCTTCTCCTATATCATGGATAAGATAATAATCAAAATATTCTACTCCAGTCTTACGAAGCTGTTCATTAAAATACCTGTCACAATCCTCTTTAGAATTAACAAATCCTGCATGAAGCTTGGTGGCAAGTGTATACTCACTTCTACTATGGCGCTTAACAAGTGCCTCTTTTGTAGCTTCCTCACTTTTAAAGCCACAATACATCCAGGCTGTATCAAAATAAGTAAAGCCATTTTCCAAAAAATAATCAACCATCTTACAGGTATATTCAATATCTACTGAACTTTCATCATTTGGATTAGTTAATGGGAGCCTCATAAGCCCAAAACCAAGTTTCTTTTCCGGTATAAAATCAAGCATAATTCCCTCCGTCTGATGCTAATACATCCGTTATGAATTAACTACACTCTCACCAAAACATTATGGATAAGTGTTAAAATTATTTAGAAACCGATGTACTGAACAATTAAAAATTCCTACATTATAATATCAGAGTTTTAGTAATAGGTAAAGAATTGCAACTTGCTTGAATTAAAAATATATGTTATTTTTAAAAAGTATGTCGAATGATTTTTTTAGTTCACATGCGGAAAGAGGATATTATGAATATTTTTAATATAATTTCGCTTTTTGGCGGACTTGCAATGTTTCTTTACGGAATGAGATTGATGGGAAATTCCCTGAAGGAAGGTTCTTCCGGAACACTCAAGGTCATTATGGAAAGGGTTACAGATAATCATATCAAAGCCTTTTTCTTAGGTTTATTTGTTACAGCCCTTATTCAGTCATCTACAGCAACAATTGTAATAACCTCAGGACTTGTGGCAGCAGGTATTATAACAATAGATCAATCTCTTGGAATTATTGTAGGTGCTAACGTAGGTACTACCGTTACCGGTCAGATTATTCGACTTCTTGATGTCAATGCTGATTCAGGCTCTTTGCTTCAGTTTTTTCAGCCCTCTACTCTCGCACCTCTTGCATTAATATTTGGCATCACCTGTATAATGTTTTTTAAGTTTAAACGTTCTGATAACATAGGGAACATTTCCATCGGATTTGGTATATTGTTCTCAGGTCTTCTTAATATGACTTCTTCGGTCAGTGAGCTACAATCCAGTGGTGTATTCTCAACTCTATTCGAAAACCTTGGTAATAATCCTATACTTGGTTATCTTGTAGGACTTCTTGTAGCATTTATTTTGCAAAGCTCCTCAGCATCAATCGGTATTCTTCAGGCATTTTCCATGTCAGGATATATTCCCTTTAAAACAATCTACGTAGTTCTGGTAGGTATTTATTTAGGCGACTGTGTAACAACTGCCCTTGTCTGCTCCATAGGTGCCAAGGCAGACGCCAGAAGAGTCGGAATTATTAATATCCTGTTTAACCTTAGTAAAACTGTTCTTGTAATATTAGGCGTTACAATCGCACATAATTTCGGATTACTTGACAATCTCTGGAATGAAGCAATGACCTCAGGTACCATCGCAAATACCAACTCAATTTTTAACCTTGTATGCGCTTTGGTTCTGCTACCGTGTGTAAAAATATTCAGCTCGATAAGCTATAAAATCATCAAGAATGGCGATGATAAAAACAATAAATATGCAGACAAAATCAGTGCACTTAATCCTGTATTTTACAGCACACCTGCCATCGCTTTCGGTAGCTGCTATGATGTATTGATAACAATGTTTGAAGATTCCACTGAAATGATAAAGTCGGCGATATCTATTGTATCGCACTTTGATGAGAGCATTTTTAAGAAGATTAACGATAGTGAAGAAGATGTTGACCATTTGACAGATTGTCTTGATAATTATCTTGTTGATTTATCCCCTCATGTTTCAGAGGATAATCATACACGTATTCTTACTCAGTATCACAAGCTGGTATCTGAATTTGAGCATCTTGGAGACTACGCAGTATATATTGCAAAAGCTTCCAAAGAAAAAGCTGAAGAAAATATTGATTTTTCAGAACAAGCCATGCAGGAATTAGAGCTTGCATCAGATTTATTAAATAAAATGTTAGAGCATACACGTAATTGCTTTGTTAAGCTGGATGTTAAGTCAGCAAATCATATTGAACCGCTAGCTGAGGTAATGAATGAACTTACCTCCACTCTTCACGATAATCACTTAGAGCGATTAAGAGACGGCTGCTGTACAATACGAGCCGGTGTTCTGTTTTCAGAAATAATTTCTAACTTCAACAGAATATCAGATACCTGTTCAAATGTGGGAATGGCAACAGTATCAAGAGTATATCCCAAAACAACACTCCATGCACATTCCTATCTGTCTGCTCTCAGAGGTGGTGAAAACAGCCAGTTCAATGAAGAATACACAAAAGCCTACGATACATATATTACAGAATTAGAAGCTCGTAAAAACAAATAGTACTAATAAAATAAGTAGAGGTGCCTATGAAACTATTACTTATTCGTCACGGTGAACCGGACTACGAAAATGATACAATTACAGCCAAAGGCGTAATAGAAGCAAATCATCTTGCGGATAAAATCAAAACAATGCACATTGATGAATGTTACGTATCGCCCCTGGGTCGTGCAAGAGCTACAGCCGCTCCCTCTCTAAAGGTACTAAATAAGGACGAAATTATTCTTGATTGGCTAAGAGAATTCAGCTACAAAGTCCCTCGTCCCGATGCCGGCGGTGAAATGAAGGTTCCATGGGACTGGCTCCCTACCGACTGGACTAAGAATCCTATATTCTACGATAAAGATAACTGGATGAATTACCCGCTATTTGTTGAATATGGAATTGACGTAAAGGCAAAAGAAGTAATTAAGGAATTTGACCTTTTTCTTAAAAATCACGGATACGAACGGGAAAATGAATATTACAGAGCTGTAAAGCCAAGCAATGATACAGTTGCATTTTTCTGTCATTTTGGTCTTGGTTGTATACTTATGGGACATTTAATTGGTGCATCTCCCATGGTTCTATGGCATGGGCTCTGCGCTGCACCTACATCAATAACAACAATAGCCACAGAAGAACGAAGAAAGGGCTATGCATCCTTTAGAACACTCTCCTACGGTGATGTATCTCATTTATATGCCGCAGACGAAGCTCCATCCTTTGCTGCTCGGTTCTGTGAATGTTATGGCAACGAAGGTGAAAGAATCGATTAATTCAGGCTATATATAAACTACTTATAAACAATCCTAAACAATTGTTAATAATTAACTACATTTGCAGTATAATGTAACGATATTTCATTAAAAAAGGGCGTTTTGTCACATTTGATAGGGTTTGTGTTACTTGTATAGTACATTAAACTATGCTATTATACTTTCATAAAGTTAGTTTAATTCAACCAGCAACTTTATATTACCCCTATCATGCCTGATCAGTGATCAGGCACTTTTCGTTTTTATGATTAATTTCGTGCATATTTATCGATATATATTCTTTAAATTTTTTTTAAAAAAAATTAAATATATTGTTGCAATTATTATATACCTTTGATATAATAATTGAGTCGGACACGACAGCCCAACCCTTTAGAATTTGGCTCGTTGGTCAAGCGGTTAAGACGTCGCCCTCTCACGGCGAAAACAGCGGTTCGATTCCGCTACGAGCTGTTAAACCTCGCAAGGTATTGCGAGGTTTTTTCTTTATCCAATATTAATATATTATTTTTTCTCTACCCCTTCATTATCAAATTCAGGAATAAAGCTTTCCTTTGCAGTATCTCCTTCTTGAATAAATGCATTCTCTATTCCCAGATTACACATATAATCAATTACTCTTTCATACTCACGTTTAGTGACTTTGCGATTCAATTCTGGGAAATCATCAAGATTATCAATAGGTGTGTACTGATTCATTATGCTTAAAATAATAGAATCACCAAATAATGAATATAAGCTTTCAATGATTTTCTTGGAATCTCTAACATGACCCGGTAAAACAAGATGTCTTACTATAACACCCTTCTTCATAATTCCACGATTGTCATATTGAGGTTCTCCAACTTGCCTAATCATTTCTTCAATGGCCTTAATAGCCGTATTAAAATAATCCCCGGCATTGGAATACTTTACAGCATATTCCTCAGAAAAATATTTACAATCCGGCAAATATATATCCACATACCCCTTAAGCCTATTAAGAGTCATAACGCTGTCATATCCACTACTGTTATACAGAACCGGGATATTAAGATTATTACCCTTGGCAATATCCAACGCCGCTATAATCTCATTAGTATAGTGTGTAGGTGTAACAAGATTTATATTATTAGCCTTTTTATCCTGAAGCTCTAAAAATATTTCAGCCAATCTGTTAACACCGATTTCAATACCGCTATTCCCCTGGGAAATGCTTCTGTTCTGACAAAATACACAGCCCATATTACAGCCTGAGAAAAATACAGCACCGGAACCTTCCCCACCACTAATACAGGGCTCCTCCCACATATGCAAAGAAGCCCTGGCAACTAGAATTTTATCCGAAACTTTACAATATCCTATCTGTCCTGAAGAACGATTGACGCCACACTCTCTTGGACACAATCTACACAATTCACTCATAATTCTCTCTCTGAATAATCGAAAAGTATCAACTTAATTACACATACTTGATGGTAAATTACGTAAACTGCAACAATCTATATTGTGCAGCTCTGTAAAAAAACGCGTAGAATAACATCCTACGCGTTTTATAATTATATTTATAATTCCAATTATAATTCTTTACCGGTAATCAGCTTGTAGCCCTGAAGATATTTATCAATTGTCTTATCTACAATATCCTGAGGCAAGGTCCAGTTGTGACCTTCATTAGCCTTAAGCCAGTCTCTTGCAAACTGCTTATCAAAGGATGGCTGTGAATGACCGGCTTCATATCCTTCTGCCGGCCAGAATCTTGATGAATCGGGAGTAAGCATTTCATCACCAATTACAACATTACCTTCCTCGTCAAGACCAAATTCAAACTTGGTATCTGCAATAATAATTCCCTTAGTTAATGCATAATCAGCACACTTCTTATAAAGAGCAATTGTACAATCACGAAGCTTGGTAGCATATTCAAGGCCCTTACCCGGAAATTCCTTTTCAAGAACCTCAATACTTCTCTCAAAAGATATATTCTCATCATGGTCACCTATCTCGGCCTTAGTTGACGGTGTATAAATAGGCTCAGCAAGCTTATCAGATTCCTTAAGTCCTTCCGGAAGCTTAATGCCGCACACAGTACCATTCTCCTTATAGCTTGCATAACCGCTACCTGTAATATATCCACGAACAATACACTCAATAGGAAGCATTGTTAACTTCTTAACCATCATACTGTTTCCTGTGAATTGTGGCTGTCTGAAATACTCAGGCATATCATTAACATCTACAGAAATCATATGATTGGGAAGAATATCTGATGTAAAATCAAACCAGAACTTAGACATCTGTGTCAACACAGTACCCTTCTTGGTCACTTCATTATTAAGAATAACATCAAAACAGCTGATTCTGTCAGTAGCAACCATGATAAGGCTATCGCCATTATCATAAATCTCACGAACCTTGCCCTCTTTAATAGGCTTCATTTCTTGACTCATTTTTTATTCTCCTTTAATTTTAATCATTACTGAACATACATTATAATATATATATGATTACCATACAGCAACCATTTATGAACGCTTATTAGTCTATCACATGAACTAAAATAAATCTATAAAATATATGTAATTTCTCGTTACCGTTCCGGAACCAACCGGTAACAACCTCTCTTACACTAATAATTACACCTTATGCTCATCTGAATTCATAACTGATTTCCAATGAGTTGTCATGAGCTTTTACGTTGGCTACTGCCCCTGTAACAACAGGCATCATAGGCGAAACATGACCAATATCAACATTCATAATTACAGGAACATTATACTTTTTCAGAAAATCCCCAAAAGCATCATTAGGTGTAAAGCCATCAAATTCATCATCCAAATGCAATGGTCTTCCAATAATAAATCCCTTCACATTTTCAAACCATCCGGCCTTTTCCATATGCCATAAACATCGTCTCATATCAAAAACATTATAATCACAGCACTCGAGAAACCATATTATTCCGTCTTCTTTATATTTATAATTGAATTCCTTAACCTTATCATATTCCGTACCAATAAATAGTTCCAGAATGTCCATGCAACCACCCATCATACGACCGGTAAATGAAGCCTCCCCGTCAGGCGCATTTAATATGTCCTGTTTATAGGGCATATCGATACTGTATTCAGCAGTAGGTGAAACCTCATCATCTGATGGAGTTTCGAAACCATCATAATTATTAAAGACTGTTTTCTCTCCTCTCAGCAGCATATACGCATCATTAATACTATCGTGCCATTTATCCATTCCAAAGGTACCAATACAGGGTCCATATATAGCCGCAATATCACACAATAATGGTAATAAAAATGTCAGATTTGTATTATCCGAATAACCCATAAACCATTTTGGATTAGCCCTTGCAATACTTAAAAAATCAATATATTCAAGGTCCTCACACATTAATTCACCGCCACCACAGGAAATAATGACTTCTGAATAATCATTTAGGAAAAAATCATTAACCTCTTTTGCGCAGTTAACAGGAGTATTGCTTTTACCTATCCCCAATGAAAGACGGGAATTGGGTCCCTCAACAATCTCATAGCCTAAATTATTCAGCTTTTTAATGGCAGCATCAATTCTGGTAGCATATGGCTCACTAGCACAGCCAAAGGAAGGTGCAATCAAACCTATACGTTCATTGTCTTTAAGAAATTTAGGATAACGCATAGAACCGGTGCCAATTTTTTTTTCATCACATTCAATATACATAATAATACCTCTCCTATTCGTTAATGTTCAGTCCCTAACAGGTAACAATTATTTATATGATACCAGGGTCAAAAGGTCATGCTGACTCGTCGTGCTTGCACGTAAGAGGCTGTATGCACCTTTATGACCCGCCAAAACATGAAAAAGTAGCGATTTTTTGCAGAAAAATGAGCGGATTTTGAATGTTTTGAGGATTTCGAGAGCTCGTAGAGCGGAGAAATCCGGTATCGTTGGGGGCAAAATACCTTTTGACTCCAACATCATAACATTTATTAATTAAGGTGTCAAAACAC
>JAZQOI010000071.1:0-82853 GCA_045627745.1 Lachnospiraceae bacterium
AGGAACTTATCGAGGTTGGTAAGGACATCAGTAATGTTGTTGTTGGTCTTGTTAAGGAGTGTGAACCTATTCCAGATACTCACCTTCACATTTGCCAGGTTGATTGTGGTGATAAGGGGGCATTCCAGATTTGCTGTGGTGCCGACAATGTTGTAGCAGGTAAGAAATTCCCTGTTGCTTTAGTTGGGGCATCTGTTCTTATGACTGCAAAAGATCATAAGACTGTTGAAGGTGTTATGACTATCAAAAAGGGTAAGCTTCGTGGTGTTGAGTCAGAAGGTATGCTTTGTTCTGGTACAGAGCTTGGTGTAACTGCTGGTATGTTCCCAGGAGCTGATTACAATGGACTTCTTGAACTTCCAGATGATGCGGTTATCGGTGAAGATGTTAAAGAGATGTTAGGTCTTAATGATTATATCTTTGATATCTCTATTACAGCTAACAGACCTGACTGTCAGAGTATATTCGGTATTGCAAGAGAGGTTGCTGCCATTCTAAACAAGGTGGTTAAGGAGCCTGCCCTTGATTATACAGAAACTGATGTTGTTAAGGATGGTTTCAAGGTTACAGTAGATGCTAAGGATATATGTCCAAGATATATCTCACATTATGTATACGATGTTAAGATTGAAGAATCCCCTGCATGGATGAAGCGTCGTCTTGCTCTTGTAGGTCTTGATGCTATTTCCAATATTGTAGATATTACTAATTATATTCTCTATGAGTTAGGTCAGCCAATGCATGCCTTCGATTATTCTTATCTTGAAGGTAATGCTATTAATGTAAGACGTGCCAATAATCAAGAGACAATCGTTACTCTTGACAGTAAGGAATTTACTCTTAATCCTAATAATCTTGTTATATGCGATGGTGTTAAGCCTGTTGCACTTGCAGGTATTATGGGTGGTCTTAATTCAGAAATTCTTGATACCACTAATGAAGTAGTATTTGAGGCGGCTAAGTTTGCACGAGATAATATTCGTAAGAGCTCACGAGCTCTTGGACAGTCCTCTGATTCCAGTCAGCGTTTTTCTAAGGGTGTTGATGAATATACAACAGTTATGGCCATGAAGAGAGCACTTCATCTTATAGAAGAGCTTAACTGTGGTAAGGTATCAGCTACTCATATTGATGTTAACAGCGGCAATTCTATCGAGCCTGTTTCTCTTACTGTTTCTGTTAAGAAGGTTAATGGTGTTCTTGGTATTACTGTATCAGATGATACTATAGTTAATATTCTTAAGAGTCTTAACTTTAATCCTACACTTAAGGGTGATGAGCTTACACTTATGATTCCCGGATATCGTGAGGATATGGAGTCCTACCAGGATGTAGCTGAAGAAATTATCAGAATGTATGGTTACGACCATATTACTCCTACATTTATGCCTACAGCTCAAGTCACAGCCGGTGGTTATAATTTAAGGCAGAAGAGTGAGCTTAGAATCAAACGTGCACTATGCGAAGCAGGTGCCTTTGAAGGTATTCATTATTCCTTCTTCTCACCTTCCTGCTTTGATTTATTAAGACTTGAAGAGGATTCTGTATTAAGAAATGCTATTAGAATTATGAATCCCATTAATGAAGATTTATCCTTAATGCGTACTACATTGGCGCCTCAGATGATTCAGGCCATTGCCCGTAATCAGAAAAAGGGTAACCTTTCCGGAAGGATTTTTGAGTTAGGTAATATATTTGTTCCCAAGTCATTGCCTTTAACTGAGTATCCTGATGAGCGTGAAACAATATGTATCGGTATTTTCGGTGAAGATGAATCCTTCTTTACACTTAAAGGCTTAACTGATGTGGTAGCTAATACCTTGCATGTGGAATTTGATTATAAGACAGCTACCAATACCTTCTTACATCCATATCAGACCGCTGAAATATTCTGTGAAGGTGTTAGGGTTGGTTACTTAGGCAAGCTTATGTATGAGATTGCTGATGAACTTGATATGCGTACATCTGCTTTTATTGCAGAGCTTGATCTTAGAGAATTAAGTAAATACTATGGTAAGAGTGTTGAATTTACACCTCTTCCAAAGTTCCCTATAGAGAAGCGTGATTTCTGTTTTGTTATGAACAAGGATATAACCTGTGGTGATATTACAGGTGAGCTTCGCAATTCCTGTGAATACATTACAGATATTAATCTTTTTGATATTTATGAGGGTGTACAGCTTCCTCCTAACAAGAAGAGTATGGCATTCTCTGTTGTATTTACGCCTAAGGATGACGAACTTACAACTGATAAGATGGATGCAATTGTTAAGACAATCCTTGATAATTTAAAGAGTAAATATGATGTTGATTTAAGAGGCTAATATTGAAAAGGAGGAATTATGGAGCAGAATACTTGTTGGGAAAAATACAGTTCAAATCAACTTAAGGAAGTTGATGAATTCGGTCTTGATTATATTGACTTTTTAAATAACTGCAAGACAGAACGTGAATGTATTGACTATATAGTTAATCGTATTGAAAAAGAAGGCTACAGAGAACTCAGTCGTATTGTGAAAAGCAATGAAAAGCTTACTGTCGGAGATAAGGTATATTCAGTGTGCATGAACAAATCAATATGTATGTTTAATATAGGTGAGCTGCCTTTGGAAGACGGTTTGAATATATTAGGTGCTCATATTGATTCACCCAGACTTGATGTTAAATCTAATCCGTTATATGAGGATGGAGGAATTGCTTATCTTGATACACATTATTATGGTGGAGTTAAAAAATACCAGTGGGTTGCCACTCCCCTTGCAATGCATGGTGTGATTGTAAAAAAGGATGGCACTACTGTTATTGTCAATATTGGAGAGGGTGAGGACGACCCTGTGTTCTTCATATCTGACCTGCTGATTCATCTTGCTTCAGAGCAAATGGAGAAGAAAGCAAACAAGGTAATAGAAGGTGAAGCACTTGATCTTGTTATTGGTAACAAACCACTCATTATTAATAAAGATAAGTCCGACAAGGAAGATAAGTCAAAATCAAAAGATAAGGTTAAGGATAATATTTTAGAAATCCTTAAAACAACATATGATATTGAAGAAGCTGATTTCCTGTCAGCAGAGCTTGAAATAGTACCTGCAGGTAAGGCAAGAGAGGCAGGACTTGATAGAAGTATGATTTTGGCATACGGACATGATGACAGGGTATGTGCATATCCTTCACTCAGAGCAATGCTGGATGTTAAGTCCCCTAAGCGTACCACCTGCTGTATTCTTGTAGATAAGGAAGAAATAGGCAGTGTGGGAGCAACAGGCATGCGTTCTAAGTTTTTTGAAAATGCACTTGCGGAGCTTATTGCTATTACCGGTGATTATTCAGAGCTTAAGCTTAGAAGAGCCCTTGCCAATTCCGATATGTTATCCTCGGATGTATCCGCAGGCTTTGATCCTTTGTATGCAAATGTTTTTGATAAGAAAAATGCTGCATATCTTGGAAAGGGAATTGTATTTAATAAATATACAGGTTCCAGAGGTAAATCCGGATCTAATGATGCTAATGCGGAATTTATTGCTTATGTACGTGATTTATTAGAAAAAGACAATGTTTCACTGCAATTTGCCGAACTTGGAAAGGTAGATGCAGGCGGTGGCGGTACAATTGCCTACATAACAGCCTTATACGGAATGAATGTTATTGATGCAGGTGTAGCTGTGCTTAATATGCATGCTCCGTGGGAGTCAATTAGTAAGGCTGATGTTTATGAAGCAAAAGCAGCATATGTTGCCTTTTTAAAGGGCGAGGGATGTAAATGTTAGAAGAAAAAGAAATCATCGAAGCTGATTCTAATAATAAAAATAACTATAAGGTTCAGCTTGGACACAGAACAAAGGATTATTATTTTGATTTACCCAAGGAATTAATTGCTCAGGACCCGCTTACTGACAGATCTTCTTCAAGATTACTGGTTCTTGATAAGAATACCGGTGAAGTAAAGCATGAACAGTTTACTTCCATTATCAATTATCTTAACCCCGGTGATTGTCTGGTATTAAATGATACCAGGGTTATTCCGGCAAGATTACTTGGTGTTAAGGAAGACACCGGAGCTAATGTAGAAGTCTTTTTATTAAAAAGAGTATCTGACAATGTGTGGGAAACCTTGGTTAAGCCCGGTAGAAAGCTGCGTCCCGGTGCGAGGGTAGTGTTTGGTGAAGGGCTGTTAAAATGTGAAATTCTTGATGTTACGGATGAAGGTAACAGATATGTTAAATTTGAATATGAAGGCATTTTTGAAGAGATTTTAGACAGACTGGGAGAGATGCCACTGCCACCGTATATTACTCATAAGCTTAAGGACAGAGACAGGTATCAGACTGTATATGCTAAATATGACGGCTCTGCGGCTGCGCCAACTGCGGGACTTCACTTTACCAGGGAGCTATTAAAAACCATTGAAGAGCGTAAAATCAATATTGCTTATGTGACTTTGCATGTGGGACTTGGTACCTTTAGACCTGTTAAGGTAGATGATGTGCATAATCATCATATGCATTCAGAGCATTATATAGTCAGCAAGGAAGCGGCAGAGCTTATTAATAAGACAAAAGCGGAAGGGAAACGTGTAATATGCGTTGGTACCACAAGCTGCCGAACAATAGAAAGTGCTGTTGATGAAAATGGTTTAGTTAAGGCCGGCAGCTCAGATACAAGAATTTTTATTTATCCCGGTTATAAATTCAAGGTTCTTGATTGTCTTATTACTAATTTCCATCTTCCTGAATCAACTCTGGTTATGCTTGTCAGTGCTCTTGCAGGAAGAGAGAATGTACTTAATGCCTATAAACAAGCCATTGATGAAAAATATAGATTTTTCTCCTTTGGGGATGCTATGTTTATTCATTAGATGATTTTTCTTGTTAATTATGTATTTTTATATTATTATGTTTATGTTTATATGATTGTTTATGTAGCAGTAGAAGGAGGATTTATGGAAGAAAAGAGAAGAAGCACACGTTTAGTTCTTAATGCACACCTTGTTATGAAGAGAATCGGTGATGATGTGCAGGAGAATGTGCCCATTGATGTTATTGACCTTTCTCAGAATGGTGTTGGTTTTTCATGTAATACACCACTTACAATGAATGCTGTTTATGAGATGGATCTTACTATCTGGACAAAGGATGTAATTCATACATTTATTAACATTACACGTTTTGACAACAGTAAGAATGTTTATGGCGCAACCTTTACAGGTATGACAGAAAAAGATGCAAGTAAGATTGCTATATACGAAATGTTTGAGAAAGAGAATAAACAATAAATATACTTATTAGGATAAGGAGAATAAAATGAGTAAAAAAACTACTGTGCTCATGATTCTTGATGGATATGGGCTTAACGAGAAAAACGAACATAATGCTGTATATGAGGCTAATACTCCCGTTATGGATTCACTTATGAAGGATTACCCTTTTGTGAAGGGTTATGCCAGCGGAATGGCTGTAGGTCTTCCTGATGGTCAAATGGGTAACTCAGAGGTTGGTCATCTTAATATGGGTGCAGGTCGTATTGTATATCAGGAACTTACACGTATTACAAAAGAGATTCAGGATGGTACTTTTTTTGAAAATGAAGAACTTCTCGAAGCTGTAAATAACTGTAAGAAGAATGATTCGGCTCTTCATCTTTATGGACTTCTTTCAGACGGTGGTGTTCATAGTCATAATACACATCTTTACGGATTACTTGAGCTTGCTAAGAAGCAGGGACTTAAGAAGGTATATGTTCATTGTTTCCTTGATGGTAGAGATACTCCTCCTGCATCCGGTGCTGATTACATTGCACAGCTTGAAGATAAGATGAAGGAAATCGGTGTTGGTGAAATCGCTTCCATTATGGGACGTTATTATGTAATGGATAGAGATAACAACTATGACAGAGTTAAGGTTGCTTATGATGCAATGACCAAGGGTGAAGGCTTAACAGCCTGCTGTGCAGAAAAGGCTATTAAGAATTCCTATGATAAGGATGAAACAGATGAATTTGTTAAGCCTACTGTAATTGTTAAGGATGGCAATCCTGTAGCTACCGTTAAGGATAAGGATTCCATTATCTTCTTTAACTTTAGACCTGATAGAGCAAGAGAAATTACTCATGCATTTTGTGATGATGATTTCACTTTCTTTGATAGAGAGAAGAAGCTTGATATTGTTTATGTATGCTTCTCTGATTATGATCCGCTCATTCCTAATAAGCTTGTTGCCTTTAAGAAGATTGCTGTTACAAATACATTTGGTGAATGGATTGCTGCTAATAATATGAAGCAGGCAAGAATTGCAGAGACAGAAAAGTATGCACATGTTACCTTCTTCTTCAACGGTGGTGTAGAAGAGCCTAATAAGGATGAGGACAGAATCCTTGTTAATTCTCCTAAGGATGTAGCTACATATGATCTTAAGCCTGAAATGAGTGCTTACGAGGTATGTGATAAGTTAGTAAATGCCATTAATTCAGGTGAATATGATGTAATTATTATTAACTTTGCCAATCCTGATATGGTTGGTCATACCGGTGTTGAGGATGCCGCTATTAAGGCAGTTGGAGCAGTTGATGAATGTGTTGGTAAAGCAGTAGAAGCTATTAAGAAGGTTAACGGTACTATGTTTATCTGTGCTGACCATGGTAATGCAGAACAGCTTGTAGATTATGAGACAAGTGCTCCATTTACTGCTCATACTACTAATCCGGTACCTTTCATTCTTGTTAATTATGATGAGGCATACACCTTAAGAGAGAATGGTTGTCTTGCTGATATTGTTCCTACACTTATTGAAACAATGGGAATGGAGCAGCCTAAGGAAATGACAGGTAAATCATTGCTTATTAAGAAATAAATCATTAATTTATCTTAGATATTAAAAATATCCTTCAGGGTTAAACCTGAAGGATATTTTTAATTGATATAATTAATACAATTCATACATTTCAAATAGTATATACAATTTAAACACTAGATACAATTAGTTCGATTATATCTCCAAAATTATCAAATATTCACATATTCTCTTGCAAAATAATTAAAAATTTATTAAAATACTAACATAAGTTTGTCAAAAATCTCCTATGATTTATGCAAACTCAACAATTTAATGACTTTGAAATATCTGAGTATTCGAATTAGAAGCTGTTAGATTGATTCAGTATATTTCATAGTAAATATTATATACGGAGGATGGGGTTATGAACATTTACACTAGTGACAAGATTCGTAATGTGGTGCTTTTGGGTCATGGAGGCTCAGGTAAAACGACTCTGGTAGAGTCAATGGCTTACTTATCGGGTATTACTACCAGAATGGGGAATATCAACGACGGAAATACTATTAGCGATTATGATAAAGAAGAACAGAAACGTAAATTCTCTATTAGCACATCAGTTGTACCTATCGAATGGGATTCCCATAAAATAAATCTATTTGACACCCCAGGTTATTTTGATTTTGTTGGCGAGGTTGAGGAAGCAGTTGCTGCAGCCGCAGGGGCAATTATTGTTGTTTCCGGTAAAGCAGGTATTGAAGTAGGTACCGAAAAAGCATGGGATTTATGTGATAAATACAATATTCCCCGTATAGTATTTGTAACTGATATGGATGTAGATAATGCCAGCTTCAGACAGGTTGTTGAAGATTTAACAGAAAAGTATGGTAAGAAAATTGCTCCTTTTCATCTGCCCATCAGAGAGAATGAGAAGTTTGTGGGATATGTAAATGTTGTTTCTGAAAATGGTTATCGTTGGGTTAATGGCGGAAAGGTCGAAGAATGTGAGGTTCCTGACTATAACAAAGAAAATCTTAGCAAATATCGTGATATTTTAATGGAATCAGTAGCTGAAATCAGTGAAGATTTCATGGAGAGATATTTTGCCGGTGAAACCTTCTCTGAGGACGAAATAAGAGCTGCTCTTAAGGCTAATATTAATGACGGAAATATTGTTCCTGTAACCTGTGGTTCATCTATTCTATGTCAGGGTGTTTATACATTGCTTGATGATGTTATTAAGTATTTTAAGAGTCCTGATACAAGAAGTATTGCAGGTATCAATGTTAAAACCAATGAGATTTTTGAGGCAAATTACGATTTTTCCAAGCCAAAGTCAGCATTTATCTGGAAAACAATTGTTGATCCCTTTATTGGTAAATATTCACTTATTAAGGTATGCTCCGGTGTAATTAAATGTGATGATACCCTGTATAACAATGATAAGGATATAGAAGAGAAGATATCCAAGCTATATGTATTAAGAGGTAACAAGCCTATTGAGGTCAAGGAATTACATGCCGGTGATATCGGTGCAATTCCTAAATTAACAGGAGCAAGAACAGGTGATTCTTTATCTACTAAGGCAACTACAGTTCAGTATGCAAGAACCGAAATCAGCAAGCCCTATACCTACATGAGATATAAGGCTAAGAATAAAGCTGATATAGATAAAATATCCGGTGCTTTGCAGAAAATGATGCACGAGGACTTAACACTTAAGAATGTTAATGATTCAGAAAATCATCAGACATTATTATACGGAATGGGTGATCAGCATCTTGAAATAATTGCAAGTAAGCTTGCTAATGTATATAAGGTTGAAATCGAACTTATGGAGCCTAAGGTTGCTTACAGAGAAACTATTAAGAAAACCTCGGATGTAGAGGCTAAGTTTAAGAAGCAGTCAGGTGGTCATGGTCAATATGGTCATGTTAAGATGAAATTCGAGCCCTTAGGTGATGTGGAAAAGGCCTATGAATTTGAACAGATAGTAGTAGGCGGTGCTGTTCCTAAGAATTTCTTCCCGGCAGTAGAAAAGGGTCTTGCAGAGTCTGTTCTTAAGGGACCTATGGCAGCTTACCCTGTAGTGGGTGTTAAGGCTATTCTATATGATGGTTCGTATCATTCTGTTGATTCTTCGGAACAAGCATTTAAAATGGCTACAATTATGGCGTTCAAGGATGGCTTTATGAAGGCTTCACCTATTCTTCTTGAGCCCATAGCACTTCTTAAGGTTACTGTACCGGATGCCTATACCGGTGATGTAATGGGCGATCTTAATAAGAGAAGAGGTCGTGTACTGGGAATGGATCCTATTTCTTGTGGTAAACAGATTGTTTCTGCTGAAATACCTATGACAGGATTATTTGGATATTGTACAGTTCTTCGTTCTATGACAGGTGGAAGAGGAACCTATGAATATGAGTTTATCCGTTATGAGCAGGCACCTTCTGAGGTACAGGAAAAGGAAGTTGCAGCGCGGGCTAATAAGTTAACAGAGGATAGTGTTGACGCATAAGTTGTTCATTATGTAGATTCAAGAATGCAGGGGGGCCGTACTTTTATTAAGTGCGGCCTTTAATTATATCAGTTAAGATATATGACTAAATATTTAAAAAAACAGTTTGCACACATAAAGTTTATTTAATCAATATTTTTTGAATATTTTTAATCTTGACCGAAATGACAATATTAACTAAAATTTAGATTAGAATTATTTAATCTGTAAACAAATATTTTTGTACACCATTTTTTGTTATTTCTTTAGTCAAATTTTTAATCATTAATCAATATGTTATTAACATTTTTACATTATTGAATGTGACTTTTGTCGTTGTTACCTTAGTTTATAAATAATATATAGGAAGATTAAAATGTCAGTTTTATTTACCGGTAATTTATCAAATTTATCGCTTGAGTTTTATAACAGAATAACACCAACTGAGAAGTGCGTTTTGTTTTTTGACAAGGATGCCAAGCATTACAGAGAGAAGAATCTGGTAACCTATGTTAAAAACAAGAATGTGGAGGATGATATCATGCATATTTTCTCCACCTTTGATTTTAGTACAGTTGTTTATGTTTCAAGTACCATTGATGGTAATATTAAGGTCTTTAATGAACTTGAGCACCTTGAAAGTATTCTGTATGCCTGCAGAAAGTATAAGGTTTCACATTTTATATATATTACCTCCAATGATTTGATAGGGTATGATTCCGATGAGGTTGACCTTGTTTCCAGAGCAGCATTAATGAGTGCCTGTGAGAATATGTGTAAGGAATTTGCTCTTGAAAGAATATGTCATTTCAAAATCATTAAGATACCTTATTTGTATAATCTTAAAGAGAATAACAACCGACTTACTCATTACATTGAACGTGCCATTGTTAAGGGCAAAATCATTTTCAGAGGTACCAAGAATAAACAGATTGACTTTTTATGTGATGAGGATTTAGGTGAACTTATAAACAGAACTCTTGATGAGGTGGGCTTTGAGTATATGGAGGAGCTTTATGTATCCGGCGAAAATCCTATGCTTTTAGCTGATTTTCTTAGTATTCTTAAGGAATATAATGTTAATCCGGATTATGAATTTGAGAATCTTAATGACTGTATTCCCGGGTATCATAAGAATACACTTGCAAGAGATAACTACGGTTGGTATCCCAGTCATAATTTAAATGAGGATATTAGCTTACTTATAAATAGAATTAAATCTGAAAATATTACTAAAAAGCATACATCACACTTTAAGGAAAAATATTCGGAGTTTAGGAATATTATAAGAATAGGTCTTGAAATGATTGTATGTTTTGCAATTTCAATCTTTTTAAATGGAAGAATTGAAAACAATGTGCTTCTTAATTTTCTGGATTTTCGTTTGATTTTTGTTATTATTATGGGTACTATGAATGGTCTTCTTGCAGGAACCATTGCAGCCTTGCTTGCATCAATCAGTTATTTGACCAACAGCCTAAACAATACACATTGGCAGATTATTTTCTATAATGTTGAAAATTGGCTTCCGTTTGCTGTGTATTTCCTTCTTGGTTCTTTATGCGGTTATAATCATGATAAGCATATTAATGACAATAATAATCTGTTGGAAGAGAAGAAGGTTATTGAGAACAAATATATTTATTTAAGTGATTTATATGAAAATGCCATTGATTCTAAGGAACAGTACAACAATCAGATAGTCGGCTACAAGGACAGCTTCGGTAAAATAGCCACTATAGTTAAGAAGCTTGATACGACTAATCCTAATCAGGTATTTTTGTCTTCAATTGATATTTTAGAGGATATTTTGTCGAATGATTCAGTTGCAATTTATCTTATTGATAAGGGTAATGATTTTGCCAGACTTACAATATGCTCGAAAAATGCTATGAAATATGTTGGAGATTCAGTGGATTTATCAGAATATCCTAAGCTTAAAGAATGCTTGATGCAGAATAAGGTATTTGTAAATATTAACTGTATGCTTGATTACCCACAGTACGTTGCACCTATTATGCATGGGGATGAGCTTCTTGGTATGATTTCATTGCTTAATACCAAGGATTCGCAGATGAATATGGAATTCTCTAATAAATTCAGTATAATTGCCGAGCTTATTTCCAATTCACTTGTGAGAGCTATGGCATTGTTCTCCTATGAGAATAAATACTATGAGAATACACTTGCCCTTAATTCCTATTACTTTAGGGATTTGCTTCGTTTGAAGAGTGAAATGAAAAAGAAGCAGTATGTTAAATTTTTGCTGTTTAAGGTTATTTCATCTAAGGATGATTTATTAACTACAGCCCGTAATGCAGGTAAAATCATAAGATTTGGTGATGCAGTCGGACTGCTTGAGGATGGATTTTTGTATATTTATATGGCTCAGACCGATTACAGAAATATTGACAGGATTCGTGAGCGATTACGTGAATATGGTTTAGAGCTTGAGCTTGCAGATGAGAATATGATACTTCAGGGAGTAGTATGATTTTATTAATAATTCATCTGGTTATATGCCTTATTATTGGCATATTAATCATATTAAAGAAATTGAATATAGATTCTTATTTATTCTTTGTACTGCTGCTTATTCCTTTTTTTGGCTTTTCAATTGTAATGATTGATCTGTATTTTAATAACAGGAAAAGTCGTAAGTATAAAAAGATAGGCCTAGAGGAATTAAAAATTGACAGTTCTCTTTACAGAAGAATTGAATATGATGATTCTGATACGAATATTGTACCCTTAGAGGAAGCAATAGAGATTAATGACTCAACTACAAGAAGACGACTTATGATGGAGGTCCTTAAGAAAAATCCCAAGGATAACATAGATGTTCTTATTAAAGCCGGACTTTCCGATGATACCGAGCTTACTCATTACGCAACAACCACAATGATGGAAATTCAAGGTGATTATGAAGCAAGGATTAAGAGCTGTGAGGATATTCTTAAGGTCAATCCTCAGGATTATGATTGTTTAAGAAGCTACAGAAAAATTCTGTCGGATTACATTGGTTCTAATCTGTTATCCGGAAACGTACTGACAATATATAGAAATAAACTGTTTAAATGTCTGGAGGAATTAATATGGAATTATCCATCCGTCAGACATTATAAGCTTCAATACATTGAGACCTGTCTTGATATTAATAAGATAGAAGAGGCAGGAAAAAAGATTACCGAATTCAGAAATAACTGGCCGGAAAATGAAGATGGTCTAAAAATGGCACTTAATTATTTCCGCAAAATCAATCGTGGAGATTTGGTAAATCAGTTGTTAAAGGAAATTGCGGATAATAATTATTATTTAAGCCCGGAGGGAAGACAATGGTTTGCCTTCTGGGAAAATTCAGATACATTTGGCAGGGAATAGTATGACTATTAAAAATTATATTAAAATTTTCATACCCATATTTGCACTTATACTATGCGGCGTTGTAGTATTCCTTGAAAGAGTAGGAGTATCTAAGGATTTGGCAAAAACCTTTGAGTATTCAACGGGCAACTTAGAATACAGTGCTAAGATTGAAGGAGATAAGGAATGCCTATTGTTTTCTTACAAGGATGATATTACAAATAATGCTCACCTTGAAAATATGAAGATGATTTTAACAGATATGAAAATAGGCTATGATGTATATGAGCTTACATCTAAAGAACCCTTTCCGGATATGAACAATTATCGTACAGCAGTAATAGCCTTTGAAGATTGGGATATTTTTTCAGAGAATATCTTTGGCCTGTGTCAGTGGGTAAAGGAAGGCGGTAATCTAATGAATGCCTGTACCCCTGCACCGGGTAAGGTATACGGAATAGTATGCAATAAATTCGGAGTGGCATCAGCAGGAACAGAATTTGTTTCTGTAGATGGTCTTAAATTTGTAAATGATTTTATGATTGGAGCTAATAAAGGAGATTTTTTCGACCTGTCAGAGTCAGGAGAATCTCTTGATGTAACATTAAATGCTGTCCTACAGGATACGGCTGAAGTATTTATTACTGCCGGAGATGGTAAAATACCTATTTTATGGCGTAATAAATATGGTGAAGGCTGTTTTGTATTTCTTAATGATAGTCTTGTAGACAGATTTCAAAGAGGTTTTTTATGCAGTGCATATTCACTAATGGATTCAAGCTGTATATATTCAGTAATTAATGGGTCTGCATATTATATTGATGATTTGCCATCACCCTTTCCGGAAGGAACAAATGAATATATATACAGAGATTACGGAATATCAAACACTGAATTTTTTTCTTCGGTATGGTGGCCGGATATTATTGAATGGGAGAACAGATTTGGTATAAAGCATACAGGACTGATAATAGAGCTTTATAATGATACGATGAAAGCTCCCTTTGAAACAAACAATAATACTTCTGATTACATTACCATCGGTAATATGCTTCTTAATAATGGCGGAGAACTGGGATTACACGGTTATAATCATCAACCATTGATTTTTAAAGGAATCAATGATGATATGCAGTTTGGTTATTATAAGATGTGGGAAAATGAAGATGATATGAGAGGAGCCCTTACCGAATTATATAATTTTGCATCAGAATTATATAAGACTGAAAAATTTTCGGTATATGTACCACCTTCAAATATTGTTTCCTTAGAGGGTGAAAAGATACTTAAGGAAACCTGCCCTGATATTCGTATTGTTGCTGCTTCATATCTTCCTGACAGTGATGTGAAAGCATGTATTCAGGAATTCTGTATTGATGATGCCGGGTTGATTAATACCCCCAGAGTAACCTCTGGTTGTCTGTTTGATTATTACAACAAGGTAACTGCCCTTAGTGAACTTAATTTTCATTATGTTCAGTCTCATTTTACTCATCCGGATGACTGTCTTGATGTTGACAGAGGTGCCAAGGTAGGTTGGGAACGTCTTAAATTAAACTTTGAAGATTATTGTAGCTGGATATTAAATACAGCTCCTGACTTAAGAAATATGACTGGTAGTGAGTTGGGAACAGCAGTAGAACAGTTCTGTAATGTATCTGTTAATCGTGAGTATACGGATAATGGAATTAAGGTTAGACTGGGTGGATTTTCTAACGAGGCTTATTTCCTTATGCGAGTTAATGATGGAGATATTACTAATGCTACCGGCTGTGATTACACAAAGGTTGGTTATGATTTATATCTTATTCATGCTACTGATGATGAATTGTTTATTGAGTATTAAACATTGGAAGTTGGTGATTATTTGAAGGTCTGTATGATTTTGGAAGGATGTTATCCATATGTATTTGGTGGTGTGTCCAGTTGGACTCATCAGTACATTCAGGCAATGCCTGATACAGAATTTGTCATTTGGACAATTGGTGCCAACGAAAAGGATAGAGGAAAATTCAAATTCAAATTACCCGATAATGTAGTGGAGGTACATGAGGTTTTCTTAGATAATGCCTTGCAGCTTACCCCTTCTAAGCATCCCTCTAATATAAAAATCACAAAGGAAGAAGAAACAGAGCTTAAACATCTTTTGCTCAGTGATAATGTCAAATGGGATGTGTTATTTAACTGTTTTCATGATAAACAAATCAATCCCATAGATTTGTTAATGAGCGAATATTTTATTAATATTGTTATTGATATTTGCAGAGATAAATATCCTTATATTTCCTTTGCCGCATACTTTCATACAGTACGCTCCATGATGCTTCCCGAACTGTATTTGTTGACTTTGCCAATCCCCAAGGCAGACATTTATCATTCTACAGCTACAGGGTATAGCGGTTTGTTAGGTTCTCTTGCAGCCTATGAAAATAAGAAACCCTTTGTGGTTACCGAGCATGGAATATATACAAGAGAGAGAGAAGAGGAACTGTTAAGAGCCACTTGGGTGGTTCCATATTTTAGAAAGCAATGGATTAATCTTTTTTATTCCTTTTCTGCCTGTGCCTATGAATATGCTGATAAAGTCACAGCTCTTTTCAACAGGGCAAATGAAATACAGCGTGAGCTTGGATGTGACGTAAATAAGCTTAGTGTTATTGAAAACGGTATACATTTCGAGCGCTTCTGTGATATACCACCTAAGAAGCCTAATGGATATATAGACATAGGAGCTGTTGTCAGAATAGCCAAAATCAAAGACATTAAAACAATGATATATGCCTTTGCAGAGGTAAAAATGACTATTCCCAACGCCATATTACATATTTGCGGCGACATTGATGATGAGGAATACAATAAAGAATGTCATCAGCTTATAGAACAGCTTAATGTAAAGGATATTATATTTACCGGTGTAATAAATGTAGTTGAATACATGGTTAAGCTTGATTTTACTATTCTTACAAGTATTTCAGAAGGTCAGCCGCTATCGGTACTTGAATCCTTTGCGGCAGGTCGTCCCTGTGTAACCACAGATGTAGGTTGTTGCAGGGAGCTTCTTGAGGATAGAGATGGATTAGGAGTGGCCGGTCTTGTTGTACCTCCTATGAATAAGGAGAAGCTGGCTGCTGCCATTGTAAATATGTGCATTGATGAAACAATGCGTAATAATATGGCTGTTGTAGCCAGAAAGCGTGCTCAAACAAGATATACCCATGAAATATCAATGGATAAATATCGATTATTGTATAATGAGCTTATGTCTAAGTAATTAATTGTTTATATAATTTAATTGTTGCTATTATGGGATATTATTTAACTTAATAGTAACAAAAAGTGAGGATATTTTGGCTGGAATTGGATTTGAACTAAAAAAAATGTTTGATAAAAAGGGACTGTTATCTATGCTGAAGGCATACGGATATGCCGGCATTGTTGTTACCGGTCCTATGATTCTTGGAGTAGTGCTTCTTCTTGGAATAAGAATTATTTCCCAGTCCTTTTGCGCTACCGAGCTACAGATGGAGCTGTTAAACAGTATGGTTACTGTGACCCTGCTTGGTTCTCTGGTTATTTCTAATGCTTTTTCTTTATGCTCTACAAGATATGTTGCAGATCAATTATATGAGAATAATAACGGACATATTCTTCCTTCCTTTTTTGGTAATGTGAATATAATGCTTGTAATTGGTTGCGTAGGATATGGGATTTTTCTTATATTATCCGGTATAAGTCTTAATTATATTTTTCTGTGTTTATTGCTGTATACGGAGCTTCTCTTAGTATGGACTGAGATTAATTATCTTACAGCCATTAAGGATTACAGGAGTATAATTCTTATATTTGCATTTTCATTATTATTAGGATTTGCCACCGGATTTATATTAGGTAATATTTTATCGGATATTGTTTTTGCAATGCTGATTGCCATCTGCGTAGCTTATGGTTTAATGTCGGTAGCTTATTACTATCTGCTTGTTAAATATTTTCCCCAGGGTGACTGTTCCTGTTTGCATTTTATAAGATGGTTTGAGAAATATAAGGAATTGTTTTTCCTGGGAATATGTATTTCGTTTGGTATGTTTGGACATTTATGTATAATGTGGTATTCTCCGGCAAGAGTACAGGTATATGGTCTGTTTTACGGAACACCTATTTATGATATACCTGCGTTGTTGGCATTTTTCTCAATATTGATTACTACCATTAATTTTGTAACATCAATAGAGGTTAACTTTTATCCCAAATACAGAAATTACTATGCACTGTTTAATGATGATGGTTCATTTATGGATATTGAGCTGGCTCTTAAAGAAATGACTGAAACTCTATTTAGAGAATTAACCAATACCTTTACCAAGCAGTTTTTTGCAACAGTAATTTTTATTATAGGCGGAACCATGTTATTTCCGCTTCTTCCTCTGGGAATTACTGATGAAATGCTTGGTATATACAGAATCTTGTGTATTGGATATGCGCTGTATGCAATAGGAAACTGTGCAATGCTTTTACAGCTATATTTTGCAGATAACAGAGGAGCACTTATAAGCGGTATAATATTTTGCGTTGTTTCCTGTACAATGACTATTGTATTTATAAATGGTGACAGTAAATACTATGGTGTCGGTTTTACATTAGGGTCATTGTTATATGCCATTGTTTCTTTGATTTTGCTGATAAGATATTTAAAGTCGGCAATATATCATACCCTGTGTTCACAGCCTATGATTGTAAAAGAGGATAATGGTATTCTTACAAAAATCAGTGAATATTTCTGTGAAAGATATAACAAAAAGAATTGTTAATATATACGGAGGATTGTATGAAAAAGAAATTACTATTTATCTTTATTATTCTTTGTATGCTTATGGCAGTAGGCTGTAGTAATGAGAAGAATAATCAGGAACTTGAAACAGAAGCTAATGCTTCCAATATTAACGGTGTAGTTGAAAAACAGACAAAACCTTACGAAATCAAGGATAAAAAGGACCTATACGAGAAGGATCCCACCTCTGTTGTAACAATGTATCTTACTGTTACTCAGGGTAATGCCAAAACAAATACCAATCATACCTGGTCAGAGGTAAATGAACATTCTGTTTACTATTACGAGGAAAATAATCTGGAACGTTTTTCGGTAAATGGTCTATTACAGGTGGGAGATGAGAACGGCCCTCTCTATGGAGAACTGGGTTACGGATTAATTACTCCCAACTCCACTGTATCAATTCGTGGTCAAATATCCTCTAAGGCACCTCAAAAGAATTATAAAATTAAGCTTTATGATGATTGTGGTGACTATGATGGACAGACAATTATTAATCTTAACAAGCATTGTATGGATGGAATGCGTTATACCAATAAGCTTATGTATGATATGATGGTAGACCTTGATGAAATGATTTCCATGAAAACTCAGTTTGTTCATTTGTATGTTAAGGATTTAACAGACAAGAATAATGATGTTTTTACCGATTATGGTCTGTATACTCAGGTAGAACAGCCTAATAAAAGCTTTCTTAAGCGTCACGGCCTTGACGAAAACGGTCATCTTTATAAGGCTAATTTCTTTGAGTTTTATAAATATGAGGATGATATTAAGCTTAAGTCAGATGAGGATTATGATGAGGAAAAGTTCGCATTTCACTTAGACAGTAAGGGTGATAGCGACCATTCTAAGCTGATTGAAATGCTTAAGGATGTTAATGATTATACCATTACTCCCGAAGAGCTTCTTGATACCTGGTTTGACGAAGAAAACATAGCTTCCTGGATGGCATTTCATATACTTACCGGAAATACTGATACCCAGTCAAGGAATTTCCTGTTATACAGCCCTAAGAATCTTAAAAAGTTTTATTTCATTTCCTGGGATAATGATGCTGCCTTTAATCATATGGAAAATGAAATACTTGAAACAGAAAGCAATGATGGCTATGAAAAGGGTGTAAGTAATTATTGGGGAACAGTATTGTTTAAAAGATTGTTGCTGAGCTCATCCTTTAGAAATACTCTTAATGAAAAAATAGAGGAATACTATGATTATTTTAAGAGTGGTGCTCTTGAAACCAAAGCAAATGCCCTAGCAAAAACAATTAAGCCTTATGTATATGGTGAGGTAGACAAAATATATGAACCACTTGTTGAAAGTGATTTTGATTACCTTACAAATAACATAAAAAAAGAAATAGAAATAAACTATGAGGGCTATAAATATTCGTTGGAAGCTCCAATGCCTTTCTTTATCGGAGAACCTGAAAGAAGGAATGGTGGAATATATTTTAACTGGGATAAATCCTATGATTTTGATAATGAGGATATAAAATATACTGTTGAATTATCAGATGATTATAGCTTTGAAAATATAATTTACAGGGAAGATAATCTATTTATTACAGAACTTCAATATAATGAGCAGCTTGCTCCCGGGGAATATTATTTAAGAGTTAAGGCAACAAATGATTCCGGCTATGAACAATATGCTTTTGATTTATATCAGGATGATACTTCTAAGAAGTATTACGGTGTTATGGTATTTTACGTGTTAAGTAACGGAGAGGTTGGTGTTGTGGTTGAGGAATAATAAGAAATTCAGGCATGAGCTTAAATATCTTATTACCGAAGCTGAAGCTGTGTATATAGAATCTCTTCTTAAGCTTGTAATGGTTCAGGATTCTCACGCAGTAAACGGAGAATATTTTATCAGAAGTCAATATTTTGATGATAGAAATTATTCCTCCTATCATGATAAAAATGCCGGAACTAATCTAAGAAAAAAATACCGTATAAGAATATATGATAATTCAGATAAGGTAATTAAGCTTGAATGTAAAGAAAAGAACGGACAATACATTTATAAAACCTCTGCCGGTCTTAACAGACATGAATATGACAGTATAATTAAAGGTGATTATGAATTTCTAAAAAGCAGAACAGAACAGGTATGCAAAGATATGTATATAATGCTAAAATGTGAAGGTCTTAAGCCGGTGGTATTAGTAGACTACAATCGTAAGCCTTATATATATAAGCACGGTGATGTAAGAATTACCTTTGACAGAAATGTAAGAGGCAGCTTTGACTTTAAAGATGTTTTCGATACTAATGCATCAGTTCATGAGGTGCTTCCCAATCCCTATTTAATTATGGAGGTTAAGTTCACGGAATATTTGCCTGCTATAATTTCGGATTTATTATGTCCCTATAACAGTATTTACACACAGGCATCAAAATACGTAATGTGTATTGATAAGGATAATGAACTTCAAGGTATTATATAACCCCAAGTCTATATCCTCACCGTATAAGCCTTTATAGAATCGTTAAGATGTGTATCTTGCGTTCGAATAAGACAGGCATATTTGAATAATTAAGGAGAATAGTATTATGAGTATAAAAGATGTTATCAAAAAATCAGTATTAGAATCAAGTATGTATAATCAGTCTATTTCTGTTGAAACCATTATTGCAATGGTAGTTGACCTAGTTATAGCTCTTCTTGTAGGCTTGTTGATATATTATATTTACAAGCGTTATTATAAGGGTGTTATTTTTTCAAAGTCATATGCAATGACGCTTGTCGGAATGACTGTATTAACCTGTATGATTACCCTTGCAATCAGTACCAATATTGTTATTTCCCTGGGTATGGTAGGTGCTCTTTCAATTGTTCGTTTTCGTACTGCAATAAAGGAACCCCTTGACCTTATGTATTTATTCTGGGCAATAGGTATGGGTATTACAATAGGTGCAAGTATGTATATTCTTGTAATTATTACTTCGATAATAATGATTGCAATGGTTGTATTATTCAGCAAAACAACAACTCACGGTAAAGCCTATCTGCTTATAGTTAATTATTCGGATAATCATACAGGAGATGAGATTATAAGAACCCTTGGTAAACAGAAATATACTGTTCGTTCCAAGGTTCTTAGAGACGATAATATAGAAATGACAATACATATTAATGTAAGAAATGCCAATACAATCTTTTCAGAAAAGATTCAGCAGCTTGAAGGTGTTAAGGATGTAACAATGTTAGAATATAATGGCGAATATCATGAATAGAAGAGTAGTTATTGCTTGACATAGATTTTTTGTGTAGTTAAAATACTTTTGTTGCCATTAAGTAGGTTAATCGGTAATTGATTATATACTGTTTTAAGTCAGATACTAAACAGTAATTATATAAACATGATTATTTATGATTTTAGGAGGCGTGATATGGCAGTACCATATAATCACAAAGTTGTTGAGAAAAAATGGCAGGAATATTGGGCAAAGAATGAAACCTTTAAAACTGATGTATGGGATTTTTCCAAGCCTAAGTATTATGCATTGGATATGTTCCCCTACCCTTCGGGAGTAGGCCTTCACGCAGGACATCCTGAAGGCTATACAGCTACAGATATTATGTCACGAATGAAAAGGATGCAGGGATATAATGTTTTGCATCCAATGGGCTATGATTCCTTTGGACTTCCGGCAGAACAGTATGCAGTAACTACCGGTAATCATCCCAATGGATTTACACAGGAGAATATTAAGACCTTTAGTAAACAGCTTACAGAGCTTGGTTTTGATTACGACTGGACTAAGATGGTAGCAACCAGTGACCCGGAATTCTATAAATGGACACAGTGGATATTTAAAAATCTCTACGAGGATGGCTATGCCAAGTATATTGATATGCCTGTAAACTGGTGTGAAGAGCTGGGAACAGTTCTGTCTAACGATGAAGTTATAGATGGCAAATCAGAACGTGGTGGATATCCTGTTGACAGAAAAAATATGAAGCAATGGGTTATTGATCAGCCTGCATTTGCTGAGAAATTATTAGAGGGTCTTGAAGAAATTGACTGGCCACAGTCTACCAAGGAAATACAGCGTAACTGGATAGGTAAATCAGAAGGTGTAGAGGTTGAATTTAATATTGTAGGTGGTGGCAAGTTTTCAATATTTACTACATGTATTGAAACTATTTACGGTATTACATTTATGGTACTTGCTCCTGATGGAAGTATTGTTAAGGAGCTCATGCCTAGGATTGAGAATAAAGATGAGGTTAATGCCTATATCGATGAGACACTTAAAAAGAACGATATGGACAGAACTGAGCTTAATAAGACAAAGTCAGGCTGCGAGCTTAAAGGAGTAACATGTATTAATCCTGTAAATGGCAAGGAAGTTCGTATGTTTATCGGTGACTTTGTTCTTGCAAGCTATGGAACGGGTGCTGTTATGGCTGTTCCTTCCCATGACCAGCGTGACTTTGAGTATGCGGTTGCTCATAATATTGATATGATTCAGGTTATCGAAGGAAGAGATGTTTCTGAATGCGCCTTTGAAAAGCATGATTATCTTGGCAAGGGCTGCAAGCTTATTAATTCAGAAGAATTTACAGGTCTTACTGTTGAAGAAGCCAAGGTGGCTATTACCGATAAGCTGGTTAAAATGGGAGTGGCTAAAAAGACTGTTAATTACCATTTCAGAGAATGGATATTTGCCCGTCAGAGATATTGGGGCGAGCCTGTTCCTGTAGTTCATGGTGAAGATGGTACTGTTAATGTGCTTCCGGATGAAGAATTACCTCTTATTCTTCCAAAGCTTCAGGATTATAAGGGTAAGAACGGTAAGGCTCCTCTTGAAAATGCCACAGAATGGAAGCAATATGACAAGAATGGTATAAAGGGTGTAAGAGAAACCTCAACAATGCCCGGTTCCGCAGGTTCAAGCTGGTATTATTTCAGATATATCGATCCACATAATGATAAGGAATTTGCTAATCAGGAATTACTTAAGCATTGGATGCCTGTAGACCTTTATATTGGTGGACCGGAGCATGCAGTCGGCCATCTTATATATTCACGTATATGGAACAGATATTTATATGACAAGGGCTTATCACCTGTTAAGGAACCGTTTAAAAAGCTGGTTCATCAGGGTATGATTCTTGGTGAGAACGGGATTAAGATGGGTAAGCGATTCCCTGAATTTGTTGTTAATCCATCTGATATTGTTAACGAATATGGCGCTGATACACTTCGTTTATATGAGATGTTTATGGGACCATTAGAGGTTAGCAAGCCATGGAATCCTCAGGGTGTTGAAGGTGCAAGAAAGTTTATTAATCGTGTATATACTGTATTTACCAAGGAAGGTAATGTAGTTAATGAAGCTACACCGGGACTCGAAAAGGTGTATCATCAGACTGTTAAGAAGGTAACAGAGGACTTTGAAAAGCTTGCCTTTAATACAGCTATTTCACAGATGATGATTTTCATAAATGCAGTCTATAAAGAAGGAAAGTGCAGCAGGGAATATGCAGAAGGCTTTATTAAGATGTTCTCTTGTATATGTCCTCATATTGGTGAAGAAATATGGCAGCTTCTAGGTTTTGATGATACAATTGCCTATGAAAAATGGCCTGAATATGATGCTGCTGCTATAAAGGAAGATACTATTGAAATAGGTGTTCAGGTAAATGGCAAGGTTAAGGGTGTTGTAAATATTGGCGTTAATGAAGATAAGGACAGCGCTTTAGCCAAGGCAAAGGAAGTAGAGGGTGTTGCAAAATTTATTGATGGCAAAACAATAGCTAAGGAAATCTACGTTCCGGGAAAAATTATTAACATAGTTATAAAATAGTTTTTTAATTATTAATTAAGAGAGTCTGTATTAATTACGGATTCTCTTTTTTATATTATTTTTACTATATCTGCCAAAATCCTTGATTTTTGTTCTAGATATAGTAAAATGATGAAGAGTATGAATAAATATTGTAATTCCAAGCTGTTTGTGCTTTTGTCTACCACTGAACAGTAACAAATATTAACTATATGAGGGAATAGTCGATATAATTTTAGATAAGGGTTAAAGGGTAATGAAAAAGAAAAAGAAGAAAAAGGCTAATTCACGAAGTATATTAAGATTTATATGCGCTTGCCTTGCACTTTTTTGTCTTGGTTACTTTGCTTTATATTGTTTCATGTCCAATAATTCCTCATCTGATTTTCAGGATTTATCCAGACTAAAAGACAAAATTAATACAAAAAATGAAGAAGATTCAGGTGTGTATACTCCTCCTACCGTAAAGCTTGATGCCATTGAAGAGGCTCCCGATATGTTGGAGGAATTTTCTACCCTGTATGCTAAGAATAAAAGTATTGTAGGTTGGATTACTATTGCTGATACGCCTATCGATTATCCCGTAATGCAATCAAAAAACGAAGAATATTATCTTAATCATAATTTTGATCAGAAAACAGATAATAATGGTTCGATTTTTATTGATGCAGATTGTTCAATCTGGCCCAGAAGTCAGAATATTATAATTTACGGACATAATATGAAGTCAGGTAAAATGTTTGGAACACTGGATAAATACAAACAGCCTGATTATTATGAAAAGCATCCAGAGATTCAATTTGATACACTATATAATAAAGGAACCTACAGAATTATGTATGTATTTAATGATACTGTGCATGAGGAGAGTGAAGTTACCTTTAAATATTATCAGTTTGTGGATGCCAATTCTGCTGAGGAATATAATTCCAATATGAATGAAATGGCTGCTAAAAGCTTATATGATACCGGTGTCACATCACATTTAGGAGATGAGCTTATTACATTGTCTACCTGTGATTATTCAGAAGGAGCAGAACGATTTGTAGTTGTTGCCAAAAGAGTAGATTAACATAACTGTATGACTTTAGAGATTATTATTTGTAAGGGGAATGATTATGGCTTCTAAAAAGACTAAAAAGAAAAAATTCAGAATCAAAAAAAGAGCACGCAGAACAATCGGTTCGTTATTACTCGTAACCGCTATTATAGTTGCATTGATTCCGGTTAATAAAACGGAGGCGTGGGTGGATCCTGCCGTAACTACTGCAGTTCCTTATCTTGATGAGGTTATTGAAAAGCATGGCTTCATTGATGAATCAGAAACATCAATTATATCAAAGACACCTGATGATGAGTGTCTTATGGCATTTCCTCTTACTGATGAAAAATTAAATGTAGTTGATTATAACGGCAATACTCATTCATATTATCAGATTAATACAAATGGTATGACTGCTGCTAATGCTGTTCCTATTTTTAAGTTAGGAGAGTTATCAACTAACGGAGGAACATATACAGCTCTTGTAAAATATGTAGGCTCAAGAAACGATTACAATCCCAGTGCAATTTCACTTGCAGGTGATGTGTGCTACAACCCAAAGGATAAAACGCTAAACAGTTATTATGAAAATGCCGGGAACGGCACTGTTAATTATGTAACAGAAACATATACAGAATACACTGATAAGCTTAACAACACCTTTAATATTCTTTCATTAACAAGAGAGAAGCTTGCTTATGACAATACAGATGAAGAGCAGGCTGCATGGGTAAAAGCCAATCCCGATCCTGTTAAGAGTGACTGGAAGGGACATTTTGGTATAGACGGTCCACCTTCTCAGGTTAATAATCTATGTTTTGAGAAAAAGGGAATTGATTATATTTGCGATGAAGCCTTTAAGAATACAACAACGGTTAATACTATTAATATTCCTGAGAATCTTTATCAGATAGGTAACAGTGCTTTTGAAGGCTGTTACTATCTGCAGAATGTTACCTTAGGAAGTAAGGTATCTACCTTAGGACGTAAATGCTTTGCAGATTGTACACAGCTAAAAAATATTAATATTGTTAATTGTTCTTCACTGCGTACCATAGGTGATGGTTGCTTCGCAAATGCTGCCTTCCAAAGTCTTAAGCTACCGCTTTCAGTGGAAAAAATAGGTGCCGGTGCCTTCTATGGCTGTTACAATCTTAATGATTCACTTGATATTAAAAATGGTATGTTTGGTGAATTTGAGAACAATGGTGCCAGCAAGGAAATAGATATCGGTCACTATCTATATGCTAATTGTACTTCCCTTACTAACATGAGTATGTATGGTAAGCTTAAAAGTGTTGATAAATCCGGCTCTGTTGATGATACATTTGATGGTATGTTTGCAGGCTGTAATAATTTAGTTAAGGTAGAATTGCCTGCTAGCTATGGTCTTAATAAACCTGTTACTATTGGAGAAATGATGTTCTTTGGCTGTAAAAATCTTGAATGCTTAAGAATACCCACCAAGCATGCTGCCGCAAATGATTGGCAATTTATTACCAATTCCACATTACCTTATGCCAAAAAAGCTCACAGTGGTGCTATTACAACAGTATCTGATAAATTTGTAATATGGGGAGAAAATCCGTATCCTGAGGCTGCTAACGAAACAGACTCGCATTTGTACTCTAAGGAATACTCCAATACCTATATGTATTTAGGTGACGACGGTAATTATGTATATGAGCTTGAGCTTGGTGGTTATGATTTTCACTTCACAGGTAATACAATAAAGAATATTATTCCTACAGAAAGAGCAGAGGATTCTTTAACAATACCTGCTAATATTGGAGATTCCGCTATTAGTGATATAGCAAGCAACTGCTTTGATTCCTCATCTGAATATGCTGACGAGCTTAAAAAGCTTACAATTCCCGATACAGTTAAAACAATCGGCAATAAGGCATTTTCAGGTTTGCCTTCTCTTGAAAATGTATATATAAATACTACAGGTCTTGATATCGGAAGCGACTGTTTCTCTGAGAATCATGAGTTACAGTATGTACGCTTTAATCAGACTGTAGATGGTGGAGATACCAAGCTGGGTGATCGCTGCTTCTATAATTGTCCTGAGCTTTTAGAGGTTGATTTTAGAGATGATGCCTATGATTCTGATATTATTTATGATGTTAATATAACTTCAATTGGTGTTGATGCCTTTAAGACCAACAGACAGTCAGCTTTTAATGATAATGATTTAGAGGCTGCGGGTCTTAACAAGCTTGGTGCCAAGGAATATTACCTTATAATGAAAGGTAATACCGATGTTAATTATAAGCCATATTATTTTGCTCTTAACTTAGGTGGCAGTAATAATACAGTAAGTACAAAATACAACAGCTATATTACCTATATTAGCGGTAATCCTTCCAATATTGCCTGCAAATATAATTGTGACGAGAAGAAGGGTGCCATTGGTACAACACTACTTACATATCCTACTCTTGAAACAATGGTAGGTAAAACCTACGACGCTAACGGCAATATTACAGGTGATGTGTATATCAAGGATATTGTATCAAGATACATGGCAAATGATGCACTTCAGACTACTGAAATGGATATTATTTCCAAGCTTCAGAATATTAATATTCCGGAAGGAATTGAATATATTGATGAAACAGTTAATACAATGGATCCTACTGCTGATTATTTAAGAAAGATTTACGGTACAGTTGACGGAAAAGAGGATGGTGTACATTCTATAGCACTTAATGTCAGTGAATTGCCTGATGAACCCGGAATCTTTAGAGAGGATAAATATTTAACTAATGTATTCTTTAATAAGGATATTAAGCACATGGGTGATATGCCATTTGAGGGCTGTGACAGCTTAAGTAATGTAGCCTTTAATGCTGAAGGTAATTATGATGATGCCACTCCTGAGAATCCTTATTACTGGTGCGAAAACGGTATTGTATATGCTTATGATGGTACAGATGTCACCTTAGAGGAAGTACTTCCAGGTCGTGGAGAGCTTGCTAATATTTCAAGCACTATAGTTAATGGAACTACAGACCCATCTATAGCAGGTGTTACTAAAATCGCACCCGGTGCATTTAAAAACTGTGATAGTATTTCAAGAATTGATTTATCTGCCGCTGAGAATCTTAAGGAGATTCCCGAAAACTGCTTCTATGGATGTTCAGAGCTTCGAGAAATCGCATTACCTGATGCTGTGAATTATATAGAAAGTGGTGCCTTTATTGATTGCGATGATAAGATTGAGGTTATTATCCCCGGTAAAGAGGTATATATATCCGATCAGGCATTCGATAAGCAGTCACCTACACTGTATAGCTATAATGATTCCACAGTTAAGAGATATGCTAAGGAACATAAGTATGAATTTATTCCGCTTAATGACAGATTCTTAGTTACCTTTGCAGATTACGATGGAACAGTAATTAAGACCGAATATGTTACAGAGGGTGGAGATGCCACTGAACCGGATCCTGCACCTACAAGAGACGGATATATTTTTACAGGTTGGAAGCCGGGCTACGAAAATATTACTGCGGATGTAACCTGTATAGCTCAATATGAAAAGGATACTTCCTCAGATTCAAGTTCAAGTACCAATTCATCAAGTTCAAGTAGCTCCTCAAGTTCATCTACCGCAAAGGGCTCTAATTCCGGAACAGGAGGAGGTAGCGGTACAGGTTCTGCAACAAGCTCTTCAAGCTCAAGTAGCTCAACTGTATCCTCTAATTCATCAACAATGTATTCATCAACAGTTCCTATTGTAATGAACGGTACAGTAACACCTAATGGTGCATCAGCAGGAAATATTGCTTCAAGTGGAGGTCAGTCAAGCAGACCTAATAATAACAGTACTAACAAGCCATCAACACCATCCGGTAAAACAACAGTTATTTCAACAACAGATGGCATTACCGATGTGGGCAAAATGTCAGCCACAGTTAATGGTTCTTCTGATAATTATGTAGTTAAAATCACAGAAACAGAAGAAGCATCAACGGCAGCAAAAAATGCTCTTTCCGGTGCATTTGGTTCTCTTGATAACATTAAATATTTACCAATAGATATTAGCCTATATGATTCTACCGGTAATAATAAGATTTCACCGGTTCCTTCCGGAGTAACAGTAAGTATAACTGTCCCTATTCCTGATGATTTGGCAATATATGGTGGTAATGCCAAGGTGGCCAGCACAACAAATAATACTCTTGAGAAGTTAACTCCTAAATTTACAGTAATTAATTCAGTACCATGTATGACTTTTACTGCAAATCACTTCTCACCTTATGTAATATATGTTGATACAGCTAATCTTACTGCTACAGGAACATTGGATAACACACCCAAGACAGGTGATTTCCTTCATCCAAAGTGGTTCCTATGTATAGGATTAATTGCTGCTGCATTATTCCTCTTCTTAAAGAAGGATAACGAGGAAGCTTTGTTAACAGCTTAAAGATAACGCTATTTATATAAGGAGATATAATGGCAAAAAGGATTAGAAAAGTCATTGCAATCTTATTAATAATTACATCTGTTTTGCTAATGCTTATGCCGCCCAGTTCTTCAATGGCAGCAACAGATGTAGGTGATTACTCTATTAATGGTAATTCCCTTGTCAAATATAACGGAACTGATGCGAATTTAACTCTTCCTAAAACTATTACAACCATAGGAAAAGACGCATTTTCCGGAAATAACAGTATTGTAAAGGTTACCATTCCCGATAGTGTAAGAACTATTGATTTTGCAGCATTTGAAAATTGTAAAAATCTTAAAGAGGTTATAATTCCATCAAGCGTTAAAGCCATTGGCTCTAGCGCTTTTTGTGGTTGCGCTAACCTAAAAACAATAAATATTCCAAAAAAATGTGAGTCAATAGGCTCAGCAGCCTTTGCGGGTTGTGACAAGCTAGCAACTATTTCTGTTGATCCTGCCAATGAAAACTATGTTGTTTTTGATGGAGTATTATATACAAGAGATGGCAAAAAGGTTGTGCAGTATCTTGCCGGTCGAACCAAATCAAGCTACTCAATGCCTATTACCGTGGAAAATATAGAAGAATATTGTTTCTATGGTGCATCTAATCTAACTGATATATCACTATCCTCAAAAATTGATACTATACCCGAATATGCTTTTTCTAATTGTAAAGGATTAAGAAAGGTTACAATTCCATATAATGTTGAAGCACTTAATGCCTATTCCTTTAGTGACTGCTATAATTTAGAAAGTGTTGAGGTGCCTGATTCTGTAGCCTACATTGATGATAAGGCCTTCTACTTAACAAACAATGTTACCGTTAATTATTATGATTCAGAACAGGTAAAAATGAATGATGAGTTAAATGATCAAGAAGAAAGCTTTGAAGAATATATGGCAAATACACAGGTTTTTGGAAACGGTTATTCTATTTATGTATCGGGATCCGCTAATAAAAAGGATTTATATAGAGATTTACCCTATGTAAGCTCCTATACACCTGATTATTCGAATAATACACTTGATAATGAACTAGCATCAGGCAAAATCATTGGCGGTAATGCCATGATTTTTATGAATAGAGATGTAGAAGTAATAGGTGCGGACATAGAAGATTTAGAATCAGAGGATGCAATTGATTATGATGATTCACAAGCTTTATCAAATGATTTAACCTCAGAAAATAATGTTAATACAGAGGGATTGATTATTCTTTCCAATAAGCTTACTCGCTATATATCAAATGCTTCTGATATTTCCATTCCTGATTCAGTTAATTCTATAGGAAACAGAGCATTTTATAAGAAGCCTGTTACCAACGTGAATTTAACAAAAAACCTTAAAGAAATTAATGATTTTTCATTTGCGAGGTCAGCTATTAATTCCATTGATATTCCTACGGGTACTGAAAGTATTGGCTATGCAGCATTTTATAATTGCCCTAATTTAGCTAATGTTAATATTCCTGATTCTGTGAAGAACATAGAGCTTGGTGCCTTTGATGGAACACCCTGGATTAATAATTGGGAAAATTCCGTTCGTGAGAATGATTATTTGATAGTTGGAGATGGTATTTTACTAAGGTATAAAGGCTTAAAAACTCAGCTTCTTATTCCACAGGGGGTTAAAACTATTGCTGCCGGTGCCTTTAAGGGTAACAGTAAAATTCAAAGTGTTACATTACCTGATTCTCTGGTTAAAATAGGAGAGGATGCATTTAACGGTTGTTCTAATCTGACTTCAATTAATCTTCCTGTATCATTGACTACCATTGAAGATCGTGCCTTTAAGGATTGTAATTTTTCAGAATTAGTTATACCTAAAAATGTCAGTACAATTGGTCTTGGAGCCTTTGATGAAATGGGGATTTCAACAGGCAACAGAAGTAATCTTAAAACAGTTGTATTTTTAGGGAATACTTTACCTAAGCTGTCCTACAAACCGACTGCCACCCGATTATCGGCAACCTCTTTACGAAAAGAGGCATTTAATGGTGTGGATAATGCTATTATCGGTAACAATAGTTCAGTAACATCCGATTCTGTTCTGTGTGCTGACAATAAAGGTTTTAGAGGCTCGGTTTATAAAATCACCTCAGAAGGTGGTTCTAAAACAGGAGAGATATATCTTGTATATGAATCTTTAGAGCCTTCTTTAGAGGGCTTGGTCACAATTAATCCACATGTATTCTTCGAAGATAAAGAGTATATGTTGTCAGGTGTAAATGATAATGCCTTTGATGCTTATGGTAATTTATCTGAATGGAGTGATTATTCGTTAAAAAATATTAGTATTAATGGCAAAAAATCTCCGGAACTAAATGCCTTTTTAGGAAGAATTAATTCTAAATATGCTACAAAGGGTTCAACTTCAAACCAAAACTCGGAGAATATTAGTCAAAATACAATAAAGGTAAATTATGATACCACATTATCCTTTGATACAGATGGTGCACAAGCATATATACCCGAAGGTAATTTGGACGGAACACTTAATATTTCCTTTGATGATACCAAAGCAGAGGCTGTAAGAAATGCACTTGCAAGCAGATACGGTAGTGCGGATGCTTATGATTTTATACCTCTTGATATTAGTCTTTACAATAATAAGAATAAAATACCAATCACTAATTTATCAGGTCAAAAAGCCACCATTACAATGCCGATTCCTAAGGATTATGTACTTGCTTCTGATATTAATGTTGGTGCATTAAATGATAATGGTGAATTTGAAGAACTTGCTTCAGAAATAGTAACAGAAGGAAGTAATGATAAAATACGCTTTATAGCCGGTCATTTTTCTACTTATGTAATATATATTAACAATTACACAGAAAGTATCATTACTCAAGAAACTGAAAAAGCAAATGCATTTAATACAACCGGTGGAATTGTTAAAAGTTTATCAAAACCTGTTTACGGCATAGAAGCAAAATGGTTTGTTATTGTTATTATGCTTGCTTTTGCAGTTATTCTACTTATATATAAGCCACGTAAGAACACTTGAAAATAATATAAATGTTTGTATAATTGAAATAGTGTCTAATTTTGAAGGAGGCGTTTAAAATGAAGACGGAAAATAGAGCCGTTAGAATGAATACCAATAACAATTTGCTTGAACTTGAAGAGCATATGTACAATTTGACAGATGTAGAAACACCCAATGTTTTCAGAAATCTGTTTCCTTATGAGGAAGTACCTAAGATTGCATTTAATGATCGAATTGTACCTCATAATATGCCTAAGGAAATCTGGATAACAGATACCACATTTAGAGATGGTCAGCAGTCAAGAGCCCCTTATACTACAGAACAGATTGTTACAATTTACGATTATTTACATCGTTTAGGTGGACCAAACGGTATGGTTAGAGCCAGCGAATTCTTTTTATACAGTAAGAAGGATCGCGATGCTGTATATAAATGTATGGAACGTGGTTATCAGTTCCCTGAAATAACAAGCTGGATACGTGCTAGCAAGGAAGATTTTAAGCTTGTAAAGGAAATTGGTATGAAAGAAACAGGTATACTTGTAAGCTGTTCTGATTATCATATTTTCTACAAATTAAAAATGAATCGTCGTCAGGCAATGAATCATTATCTTAATATTGTTAAGGATTGTCTTGAGGAGGGAATTAGTCCCAGATGTCATTTAGAGGATATTACAAGAGCAGATATATATGGATATGTTATTCCGTTTTGTCTTGAGCTTATGCGTCTAATGGATGAATACAAGATTCCTATTAAGGTTAGAGCCTGCGATACTATGGGCTATGGTGTTAATTATCCCGGAGCTGTAATTCCCAGAAGTGTTCAGGGCATTATATATGGACTTATTAAGCATGCAGGTGTTAGCCCACATTTACTTGAGTGGCATGGACATAATGATTTTTACAAAGCAGTATCTAATTCTACAACTGCATGGCTGTATGGTTGTGCAGGAGTTAATACATCATTGTTCGGAATAGGCGAAAGAACCGGTAATACACCTCTTGAGGCAATGGTATTTGAGTATGCACAGCTTAAGGGTAATCTTAATGGAATGGATACCACTGTAATTACCGAACTTGCTGAATATTATGAGAAAGAGATTGGATATATTATTCCACCTCGTACACCTTTTGTTGGTGAGAATTTCAATGTTACAAGAGCAGGTATTCATGCAGACGGATTACTGAAGAATGAAGAAATCTATAATATTTTTGATACAGATAAATTCCTTAACAGACCTGTTTTATGTGCAGTATCCAATACGTCAGGTCTTGCCGGAATCGCTCATTGGATTAATACCTATTACAAGCTTCCCGAGAGCAAGCATGTTTCCAAGAATTCCGCACTTGTAAAGACTATTAAGGACATGGTTGATGCAGAATACGAAAGTGGCCGAGTAACAGTAATGACCAATAATGAATTAATTGATATGATTACAACTGTTTCGAAGGAACTTAATATTGAATTACCCGTAGTTAATAAGAAATAATTATTATTTTTACTATTACAATTTGAATGGAGAGAACTATGAGCAAAATTAATATGACAACCCCTATCGTTGAGATGGATGGGGATGAAATGACAAGAATTTTATGGAAGATGATTAAAGACGAGCTTTTACTTCCTTTTGTTGACCTTAAGACAGATTATTATGATTTAGGTCTTGAAAACAGAAATAATACAAATGACCAGGTTACTAAGGACTCAGCCAATGCCACTGCAAAATATGGTGTTGCGGTAAAGTGCGCTACTATTACACCCAACGCAGCCAGAATGACTGAGTATAATCTTAAGGAAATGTGGAAGAGTCCCAACGGTACTATTCGTGCAATGTTAAATGGTACTGTTTTTAGGACACCTATTATTGTTAAAGGAATTGAACCCTATGTTAAGAATTGGAAGAAACCAATTACAATCGCTAGACATGCATATGGTGATATTTACCTTAATACAGAAATGAAAATTGATAAGCCCGGAAAAGCAGAGCTTGTATTTACTGATAATGAAGGTAATGAAACAAGACTTTCTATTCATGATTTTGATGAAAAGGGTGGAATAATTCAGGGTGTTCATAACTGTACAGAATCAATTGAAGCCTTCGCAAGATGTTGCTTTAATTATGCCCTTGATCGTAAGCAGGATTTATGGTTCGGTGCTAAGGATACTATTTCAAAGAAATATGACCATTGCTTCAAGGATATTTTTAATGATATCTTCGAAAAGGAATACAAGGAAAAATTTGAAAACGCCGGAATCGAGTTCTTCTACACACTTATTGATGATATTGTTGCCAGAGTAATGCGTTCCGAAGGCGGTATGATATGGGCTTGTAAGAATTACGATGGAGATGTAATGAGCGATATGGTTTCCAGTGCCTTTGGTTCATTGGCTATGATGACATCTGTTCTTGTATCTCCAAGTGGCGTATTTGAATTTGAAGCTGCCCACGGAACAGTTCCACGACATTATTACAAGCATCTTAAGGGCGAAGAAACATCCACTAACTCAGTAGCAACTATTTTTGCATGGAGTGGTGCATTAAGGAAACGTGGTGAGCTTGATTCAAACAAGGAGCTTGTTGATTTTGCTGACAAGCTTGAAAAAGCAACAATTGATACTATTGAATCCGGTAAGATGACTAAGGATTTAGCACTTATTACAACACTTGACAATGTTACTGTTCTTAACAGTCTTGATTTTATAAAGGCAATCAGAGAAAACTTGGAGAAGGCTTAAATGGAAACAAAAGGAATTTCTCGTGCAGTAATTTCACGACTTCCAAGATATTATCGTTATCTTGGCGACTTAAATGATTCCGGGGTGGAGCGAATTTCATCACAGGATTTAAGTAATTTAATGCAGGTAACTGCATCACAAATACGTCAGGATTTAAATAACTTTGGTGGCTTTGGTCAGCAGGGTTACGGTTATAATGTTAAATTCTTATACGAAGAAATCGGTAATATTTTAGGCCTTCATAAAAAACATCATTTGATTCTTATCGGTGCAGGTAATTTAGGACGTGCACTTGCCAATTATGTTGAATTTGAAAAAAGAGGTTTTATGATAATTGGCATCTTTGATAATAATCCGGATGTAATAGGAAGTACCATTCGTGATACAAAAGTTATGCCAATGAATATGATTGAGAAATTCATGAAGGATAATGATGTTGATATTGCAATACTTACAATACCCAAGTCAGGTGCGGTTAGTGTTGCAAATGATTTAATTTCTTACGGAATTAAGGGTATTTGGAATTTCGCTCATGTGGATTTGGATGTTCCGGGTAATGTTAAGGTTGAAAATGTACATCTGTCTGAAAGTCTTATGAAATTGTCTTATGATTTAAGTAATATCAAATATTAATAATCGCAGGTAGGCCAAAGCACGTGCTGCGGCGGCCGTAAGAATATGATTAAATAGCAAAAATGCATTTATGTCCTGTTACTGTTCAGGTACTGAACAATAACTCTAAAAGCTGAATAGGAGATTATATGGCGGCTTCAGAGGAAAAATTTAAAAAGGCAATAGAAAACAAAAAAATACCTGTACTTATTCTTGACAATAAATGGCATAAGCTTCTGAAAAGAATCGGTCCTACCAAAGAGATTCTTGAGCTTGAAGAGGAGCTTAAGGGCTTACTAAAACGTCAGGGTAAGCTTAATAATGATGTTAAGAATTTAAAGAAAATTAAAAGTAATCTTATGCAGGATATTGTTTCCAATATGGAGGGTGAGGATAAGGCTGCATCTGAGAAAAAAATCAGCGAAAGCAAAAGACTTATTAACGAATCCAATGATAAAATGAATGAATATGAGGATGAGCTTTTAGAACTGCCCCGTGAAATTGACAGGGTTAATAAGGAGCTTATGCTTAAGACAATGGATATCTGTTATAACGCGCTTGAAGCTAACACGAACGAAATAGAAGAAATTGCCAATTGGATTCACGATATTCGAATTGAATTAAAGAAAAATGTTATCAGGAAACAGGAAATGGAATTTTTAAATGCTGATTTATATACCTTTATGCATGATATTTTAGGTCCTGATGTAATGGAAATATTTGATATGAAGTATGAACCCACATTACGTAAGCCTGAAAGTACGGATAATAGCAGTAACTAAGTATTTGACATAAATAATACCATCGCGAAGCGATTATAAATGCATTTTAGGGGGATAATATGTATAGCGTTTTATCATCAGAAGAAATGAAATATTGTGATACATATACTACTGAACATTTTTATGTACCTACAATTGTTCTAATGGAACGAGCAGCTTCAAGATTCTTATCAAGAGTAGAAGCCTTAGGCATCAATATGTCCAAGGTACTTTTGGTTGCCGGTAGTGGTAATAATGGTGGTGACGGTTTTGCAATAGCAAGAATCCTTCACGAACGTGGAGTTGATGTTAATATTCTCTTTCTCGGTGTTCAAAATCACATGAGTCCTGAAACAAGAGAAAACTATAACAGTTGTATAAGCTATAAAATTCCCTTTAGAAATTCTGCAAAGGATAAAAAATATACATTAGTCATTGATGCCTTATGTGGTATTGGTTTAAGTCGTGATTTTGATAACAAAACCATCTCTTATATTAACGAGATAAACTCATTAAAGAAGATGGGTGCCAAAATAGTATCTGTAGATATTCCCTCAGGTATTGATGCAGATACAGGTAAAATATGTTCTGCTGTAATCAAGGCTGATTATACCATTACCTTCAGCTATTATAAAAAGGGACTGTTATTATATCCCGGCGCTGAGTATGTTGGTGAATTATATGTTGAAAACATTGGAATTACCGAAGAATCCATGGTTAATGTTAAGCCTGATATGTATGTTGTATCAGAGGATGATATTAAAAATTCTAATGCCCTAAGAAGAGCACCTCATACCAATAAAGGTAACTATGGTAAAATTCTTCTTATAGTTGGCAGTGAAAATATGTATGGATGTGCTTATTTATCAGCTCTGTCATGCTTTAAAGCAGGAGCAGGTATGGTAAGAATCTTTACTCATAAAGAAAACAAAGCTTTATTAAATGATAAATTACCGGAAGCAATTGTTGATACCTATGATTCAGAGCCTAATCTTGAAAAATTATCAGATGCATTAAGATGGGCCGATGTTGTTGGTATAGGACCGGGAATTGGTAAAGGTAGTATTGCTAAAAAGATTTTTGAATTTGTATTTTTCAAAAGTCAGAAGCCCTTTATTATTGATGCAGATGCAATTCATTTACTTCGTCAATATAAAATGACTTTGAAGAATAATTCGGTAAGAGATATTATTATTACTCCTCATATTGGTGAATTTGCAAATTTTCTTGATGCCAATAAGGAAGATGTTCTTTCTAATATCGTAGATACAACTACTAATGTTGCAAAGGCACTTCACTTAACCTGCGTCGCCAAGGATTCTAATACTATAATTTCTTCCAATACAGGGGAATGTGTAATTAATATCACAGGTAATGATGGAATGGCAGTAGCCGGCATGGGTGATTGCCTTCTTGGGATTATTGCCGCAATGCGTGCAAAGAAATTAAATTCCTACGAAGCTGCAATGTATGGCTGCTATATTCATGGAAAAGCAGGCGATGCTGCCGCAAATAAAGTCGGCAAAACAGGTTTGCTTCCTACTGATTTAATCAATGAACTTCAAGGAGTAATGGAGGCCTGAAATGAGTATCAGAAGAGTAGTTGCTGAGGTATCCTTAAGAGCAATCGTTAATAACATGGATACTATGCATAAAAGACTGTCAAAAGGAACTAAATTAATGGCTGTTATTAAATCAAACGGCTACGGTCACGGTTCACTTAAACTTGCAAAGTTATTTGAGAATATTGATTATATTTATGGCTATGCGACTGCAACTGCAGAAGAAGCATTGGAGTTAAGACAAAATGGTATCACAAAAGAAATACTGATTCTTGGATATACATTTCCTGAGAATTATGAGGATTTAATTAAAAATAATATTTGTCCTGTAGTATTTAAGGAAGAAACAGCCAAACAGATTAATGATGTTGCTGTTAAACTTAATAAACATTGTAAAATACATATTGCCGTTGATACAGGAATGTCAAGAATAGGTGTTTCATGTGATGATACAGGAATAGAAACAGTAAAGAAAATTGTATCATATTCCAATATAGATGCAGAAGGTATTTTTACCCATTTTGCAAGATCAGATGAAGAGGATTTATCTGATGCCTATAATCAGTTTTCCAAATTTACTGTGTTTTTAGATAGTTTGAAAAAAGAGAATATAACCTTCAATATTAATCATTGCTCCAATTCAGCAGCTATATTTAAAATGCCGGATGCTAACCTTGATATGGTTCGTGCAGGAATAACTATATATGGATTATGGCCGGCAGGCTATCCTATAGATGATACAGTACATTTAGAACCTGCGCTTTCATTGAAGAGCTCTATTGTATATATTAAAACATTAAAAAAGGATACTCCTATCAGCTATGGTGGTACCTACGTTACAACAAAGGATACTAAGGTTGCTACGATTCCTGTCGGCTATGCTGATGGTTATCCCAGAACGCTATCCAATAAAGGATATGTATTAATTAGAGGGCAAAAAGCACCGATTATCGGACGTATTTGTATGGATCAGTTTATGGTGGATGTAACCGATATTGATGGTGTAAGTGAATATGACGAAGTAGTATTAATTGGTAATTCAGGTGGTTTATCAATAACCGCCGAGGAGTTAGGTGATTTATCATCAAGATTTAACTATGAGCTTGTTTGTGATATAACAGACAGAGTTCCCAGAAAATATGTTGATGATTTTGATTTTTAGTGTTAAAATATTTATCGTTTGTTATATCTCAGTCAAAATAACCTTATTTTAGGTGACGTATGCGGAGACAATTAATTCTCAGCAGAGGTTCAATGGATAGTGAGATATAGCCTTTGTGTTTTTTTTCAGTTAACATAGTTTATACGAAAGAGGTGTAGTATGTCAGGACATTCCAAATTCGCTAATATTAAGCATAAGAAAGAGAAAAATGATGCTGCTAAAGGTAAGATTTTTACAATTATTGGTCGTGAGCTTGCTGTTGCAGTTAAGGAGGGCGGACCGGACCCCAATAATAATTCAAGACTTCGTGATGTAATTGCTAAGGCTAAAGCAAATAATATGCCTAATGATACAATTGATCGTGGTATCAAGAAGGCTGCCGGTGATGCAAACAGTGTTAATTATGAATATGTTTCCTATGAAGGCTATGGTCCTAATGGAATTGCAATTATAGTTGATGCCCTCACAGATAATAAGAACAGAACCGCAGCTAATGTTCGTAGTGCATTTACCAAGGGTAATGGTAATGTTGGAACACCCGGCTGTGTATCATTTATGTTTGATAAAAAAGGACAGATTATTGTTGATAAAGAAGAATGTGATATGGATGCGGATTCATTAATGATGGCTGCTCTTGATGCAGGTGCAGAGGATTTCTCAGATGAAGAGGACAGCTACGAAATTATTACCGATCCCGATGATTTTTCTACTGTCAGAGCAGCTCTTGAAGAGCAGGGTGTGCCTATGTTATCAGCAGAGGTTACTATGATACCTCAGACCTGGGTAACATTAACTGATGAAAATTCTATTAAATTTTTACAAAGAACTCTTGATTTGCTTGATGAAGATGATGATGTTCAGGCAGTTTATCATAATTGGGATGAATAATAGGTGATCCATATGTACGAAAAATTTAATGAATTATCAGAAATGGTTTTTGGTTGCGAGAATTTATTAAAGTTATTTAATAAAAATGACTATGCTACAGCTTTTAATGATTACTTTAAAAAATATCGTAAAGTATTCGACAGCCTGGAAGAGGAATATAATTCCAGTGAAGATAAAGAAGGCTTTATTAACGGTGTAGCAGATAAATTTATTGATTTTGCCAAGGAACAATGCAATGCAAATATTAAAAAATACGACAGAGAAGCTTATGTTGCCGATCATAATTCGCTTTTAACAGTATATTTTCTTCCTGCATTGATTGAAACAAGATATGATTCCTGCGAAAAGCTTGCGAAAGTAGTTCTTGAAAAGTGGAACAGTAGTATTACAAAGTACAAATTACAGATAGGTACTTTTTCCGATATTGATGCCGGCTTTAAGCGTAAGCTATGTTATATTACTACGGCTGTGTGTGAAAGTCTTGGAAAAGGTGATGACTGCTACGAGCTGAATATACTCCGTGATTACAGAGATGGATATTTATGTAGCACTGAGGAAGGAAGACAGCTTATTGAGGAGTATTACAACATTGCTCCAACTATTGTTAATAGAATTAATAAAACAGATAATTCCGGTGAAGTATACAGCTCCATATTTACCAATTATTTAAGTCCTTGCATTAATTATATCGAGCAGGGCAATAATAGAGAATGTCAGGACTGTTATACAGAAATGGTTCGTGTTTTACAGAATAAGTATATGGGATTTTAATTGGTATGTTATTATAATAATTAACTATACTAAGCTATATTATATATTATATGTACAGGGATGTAATAAATAACAGGGTTTATGAATTTGAAAAATGAATTAATGACAAAAATAATAGGAATAGTGTCATTGGTTGTACTTGGATATATTTTATTTATATCCGTCTATAATCAGATCATTGTGCAGAATGAAGGATTTTTCTATATAATTATATTTGGAGGAATCCTTATTCTTGCGTTCGTTTTGCTTTCTCTTATTACCAAGCTGTTTGAAATTAACAATGATATATCAGAAGGATTTTTATGGAATGTTATAGAAATTCTTTTGCTTATCTGTGTTGCATATTTATTTATTACCTTTAGACTTTGTTACCATTCCTCTGTGTCGGCAGATGAATCGCTTTTATACAGAACAGCCAATTTATTATCAACCGGTGAACTTAGCTCTAAGGGTCTTGATATTACAGGTCAGCTTGTTAAATTCCCATCTGAATATTTATATGCATTTTTTGTATCTGTTTTCTTTAGAATGTTTGGTGCAAGCACAAGTGTAATTGTCGGTGTTAATTCAGCAGTATTAATTCTTAATTCTTTTCTTGTAGACAGAGTTGTTCGCAAAATTGGTGGTAAAACCTGTGGAGTTATTGCAGCAATATGTACTCTTATTATTCCATCCCAATCCTTTGCGGTATATTCCTACAGTGGTGAATTTTTCTTTTCATTAATATTACTGATAACCGTTAATTGTTTTCTTATTGTTATGAATGATAATTTTTCAAAACCGGTTTTTGGAATTATCTCAACGATAGCTTTAGGCTTAAGTATAGCTATGCTAATATTTGATGAGCCTTTAGCCGTATTTCCGGTTATACTTTTGTTAGTGTTGTATTTTATTAAAAGAATTTCCGATAATATTAACATCACCAGAGAAATAATTATTATTGCAGCCTCATTTATTGTATTTCTATTAATCTTGGCTGTAATTAAGACTTCGTTACTACAATGCTCCTTTTCAGATATTACAGGAGCAGGCTTAAGTCGATTTAACCTTGCAAGAAACATTGATACAAATGAACAACTGTCAACCGGAGAGATTTTTAAGTCCTTCCATGATGATTTGGATAATAAAAATATTAACGTACGTGATAATTATTATTTCCTTAGTACCAGCGAAGGTGATACATATTCTACTAATCAGAATGCATGGTTTTCTTTATGCACACAATTATCTTATATGTTTGTAATTGTCATGTGCATTGCCTGTTCTTTTTATTATGTCAGAAATAAGAATGGTAGAATAACGCCACTGTTAATGACACTTCTTGGTGTATTTATTACATTGTTTTTTAAGTCTTCCCAAGAACCTAATACATATTTATTATTTGAAATATTAATATGTATTGGTAGCTGCGGATTACATTATATGTATGAAAATCATCATCCTGAAATCTATATGGAGCCTGCTTTTGCTACTTCTACAGAGAACTATTATTCAGCAGAAGATGAATATACTGACGAAGAATCTCTTGAAGATAATGAGCTTGCACTGGCTAAAGCAAGGGCAATTATATTTGGTGATTATGATTTTACCGAAGATGAAGAACCTGCATATTATGAAAATGATGAATATGACATTAATACCGGATTAAACGAGGAAGTTGCTATGGCTGATAATGAGTATGCAGATAACTATAATATCAATTCAGCTACAGAAGAGATTTCAAATGAAGATGATTATTTTGCAGATTATGAAAGCAACAATAATAGTCTTACTTCTATTGCTTTTGAAACCGAATCTGATGAAAAGCCTATTGAAATGACTACTTCAGCTCCCTTTGAAGAGGAAGAGCCTATTGAAAAAGCACCGGTTAAAGTATCAACAAAGGATGTGGATGCTAAAGATATTGTTACTTATATTGGTGAGGATGGTAAGGTTCACAAGAAAATTGTCAGAAAAGTCAAGAAAAAGGTACCTTCAAAGCAAACAGAAATTAAGGCTGCCGATACAAAAGAAGTTGATCCAAAGACAGAGGTTAAAAAGGTATCAATTAAGGATGTGGATCCTAAGGATATTGTTACATATTTCGGTGAAGATGGTAAGGTTCACAAAAAGATTGTTCGTAAAGTTAAAAAGTCAGCCGCTACTGCTGGAGCTGTACCTGTTAATAAGGATAAGACTACTGCAGACAATGAAACAGTTGCTACAAAAGAGGTTTCATACGTTGATGAGAATGGTGTTGTACGTAAAAAGATTATTAAAACAGTTAAAAGAAACGTACCTAAGACTTCAACCTCAAACAGCCTGTTAAAGTCAACAAATGAGATTCTTGAGCCTGTAACTGATACAAAAGAAATTGCTAAAGAAGAAAAATCTATTGTAGCAAAGCCATCCACTACTGAAGCTGTGAAAAAATCAGATGGTGAAGTAATTACCTACATGGGTGAAGACGGTAAACTACATAAAAAGATTGTTCGTAAGGTTAAGAAACCTGTAGTTAAAGACGCAGCTAATAAGGTTGTTGAAAAATCAAGTGAAAAACCGATAGAAAAAGCTGTTGAAACTACAATTGATAAACCGGTGACAAAATCTGTTAAAAAACCAGTCGAAAAGACTGTAGTAAAACCTACAAAAGAATCAACTGAAAAGTCATTAGTACAATCGGTAAATAAACAAAAGATTATACCGGATGAAAAGCCGCTTATGAATAAGCTTGGTATTGATACAGATATTCCCGTAAGCAAGCCTAAAGGTATTATAAAAGAAACAGGTACCGGTAATTTCAAGAACACACAACCTGTTAAAAGAGAAAACATAGAATTCGATTCACCATTGCCCGGTGAACCCTTTGAGCTTCCTTTACCCGGTCCTAAGAAGCACACAAAGAAATATCTTGATTTTGATCACGAAACTGATGATAATGCTGATTACAGTTTCACAATCGAAATATAAAACGTGTTACGGTTCACCACCGGTCAGGGACTGAACCGTAACTAAAATGTTCATAGATTAATTTCTATGAACATTCTTACTTTTAAAGGGTGTGACAGAAAGTATTTATTACTGTTCTAAAACAAAATTACAGCTATTTAACTTATCGGGAGATATGTTATGGACACAAAATTACAACAACAGCTTGATTTTATTCTTGAAATTGATAAAGAAAAGAACATTTATAGACAAACACATTTAAGTAATAATGGCAGAAAAGAAAATGATGCTGAGCATGCCTGGCATATGGCAATAATGGTATATCTTCTTAAGGAATATTCCAATAAAAATTTTGATTTGGCAAAAGCGCTAATAATGTGTCTTATACATGATATTGTTGAAATAGATGCAGGTGATACCTATGCCTATGATGAAGAAGCTTTGAAAACTCAAAAAGCAAGAGAGGATGCTGCCAAAGAACGTATCTTTTCTATCCTTCCCAAGGCACAAGCTGAGGAATTGCTTAATATATTTAATGAATTTGAAGAAAACACCACTCCGGAAGCAAGATTTGTTCATACTATTGATAACCTTCAACCAATTATTCTAAATAACAGCAATAATGGCAATGACTGGAGAGAGCATGGTGTTAAGAAAAGTCAGGTTTTAAAAAGACAGGAACTGTCAAAGCCGGGTTCTGATATATTATATAACTATATATGTGAGTTAATTAATAAAAATACTGAGCTTGGTAATTTAAAGGATGAGTAACGGTAAATATTATTATTGTTTAAATACATTATTGCTATATTACCAATCAGATAGTAAATAGTAACTAAAATATTTACTTGCAAATTTTAATATTATTCTATATAATTTTGTTGTTGTTTTTTACAAGCTTCCGTGGCTCAGTTGGTAGAGCAACGCATTCGTAATGCGTAGGTCGCCGGTTCGAGTCCGGCCGGGAGCTTTTTTATTGCTCTTATTTTGTCACTATGATACAATCAGTGTGTTGCCTTATTTAGGCATCATCTTATATTATTCATTTAATGATACATTTTGTATCCGGAGGTTAACATGGCTCAATTATGGGGTGGACGTTTTACCAAAGAAACAGATAAGCTTGTTTATGCATTTAATGCATCAATTTCTTTTGACTGTAAGTTTTATAAGCAGGATATAGAAGGCAGTATGGCCCATGTTATGATGCTTGCCAAGCAGAAAATACTTACAGATGATGAACGAGATGAGATTCTCATGGGTCTTAAGGGTATTCTTGAGGATATAGAGAATGGTTCGTTGGTTATATCAGAAGAATATGAAGATATTCATAGCTTTGTAGAAGCTAATCTTATTGACAGAATTGGCGATGTAGGGAAGAAACTTCATACAGGAAGAAGCCGTAATGACCAGGTAGCTCTTGATATGAGAATGTATACCAGAACAGAGCTTAAAAACGTTCAGGAATTATTGGTTGACTTGTTAAATACTTTATTAAAAGTCATGGAAGAGAATACAGAGAGCTATATGCCCGGCTTCACACATCTACAAAAAGCCCAGCCAATTACTTTAGCTCACCATTTCGGTGCATATTTTGAAATGTTCAAGCGTGATTATTTAAGATTATGTGACATATATAAGAGAATGAATTATTGTCCCCTTGGTGCAGGTGCATTAGCCGGAACAACGTACCCGCTTGACAGAGAATATACAGCTCAGTTGCTTGATTTTTACGGACCTACTCTAAACAGTATGGATTCTGTTTCCGATCGTGATTATTTAATAGAATTTCTGTCTGCTCTGTCAATGATTATGATGCATCTGAGTCGTTTCTGTGAAGAAATAATTATATGGAACAGTAACGAATATCGATTTGTAGAGATAGATGATACATATTCTACAGGTAGCAGTATTATGCCACAGAAGAAGAATCCCGATATTGCTGAGCTTATTCGTGGCAAGACCGGTAGAGTGTACGGAGCACTTAATTCTCTGTTAACTACAATGAAGGGAATCCCCCTTGCATATAATAAGGATATGCAGGAGGATAAGGAGCTTTCCTTTGATGCCTTTGATACTGTTAAGGGTTGTCTTGCATTATTCAATGGCATGATTAAGTCTATGAAATTTAATTATTCAATAATGGAAAAGAGTGCAATGTGCGGCTTCACCAATGCTACAGATGCTGCTGATTATCTTGTTAATAAGGGCGTTCCGTTCCGTGATGCCCATGGTATTATCGGTCGTCTTGTTCTGTATTGTATTGATGTAAATAAATCAATTGATGAGCTTAGTCTTGAAGAATTAAAGAATATATGTCCTACCTTTGATGAGGATATATATAATGCCATTTCATTAAAAACCTGTGTTGAGAAGCGCTTGACAATAGGCGCACCCGGTAGTGATATGATGAAAAAGGTAATAGAAATCAATCGTGAATTTATTAATAACCTATAATTTATAGATCTAAACTTAAGTTACATAAATTTAAATATTCAGTTCTAGGAGGAAAAATGATGAGTGACAAATTAAAAGTAGGTATTTTAGGTGGAACAGGTATGGTAGGACAGAGATTTATTTCTCTTCTTGAAAATCATCCCTGGTTTGAAGTAGTTGTAATCGCAGCAAGTCCAAGAAGTGCAGGAAAGAGATATGAAGATGCTGTAGGTGACAGATGGAAAATGACAACTCCAATGCCTCAGAATGTTAAGGATATTATTGTTATGAATGTAAATGAGGTAGAAGAGGTTGCATCTAAGGTTGATTTTGTATTTAGTGCTGTTGATATGACTAAGGACGAAATAAGAGCAATCGAAGAAGCTTATGCTAAGACAGAAACACCTGTTGTATCTAATAACAGTGCTCACAGATGGACTCCTGATGTACCTATGATTGTTCCTGAAATCAATCCTGAACATACTGATGTTATTGAGTTTCAGAAGAAGCGTCTTGGTACAACACGTGGATTTATTGCAGTTAAGCCTAATTGCTCAATCCAGAGCTACGCTCCACTTCTTGCAGCATGGAAGGAATTTGAGCCTTGTGAAGTAGTAGCTACAACCTATCAGGCTATTTCAGGTGCAGGTAAGACTTTTAAGGATTGGCCTGAAATGGAAGGAAATATTATTCCTTTTATTGGTGGTGAGGAAGAGAAGAGTGAGCAGGAGCCTTTACGTATTCTTGGTAAGGTTGCAAACGGTGTTATTGAAAAAGCATCTGCTCCTGTAATTACTACTCAGTGTATTCGTGTACCTGTTCTTAATGGACATACCGCTGCTGTATTTGTTCGTTTTAACAAGAAGCCTACAAAGGAACAGCTTATAGAGAAGATGGTTAACTTTAAGGGTGCACCTCAGGAGCTTAATCTTCCCAGCGCTCCTAAGCAGTTTATCAGATATATGGAAGAAGAAAATCGTCCACAGGTTGCTCTTGATGTTGATTATGAAAACGGTATGGGTGTATCAATTGGTCGTTTAAGAGAAGATATTGTATACGATTATAAATTCGTAGGATTATCACATAATACAATTCGTGGTGCTGCAGGTGGTGCAGTTCTTTGTGCAGAGCTTCTTAAGGCAAAGGGCTTTATCTGCGCAAAGTAAATCTGAGAGTATTTAATAAGAATTTTTAGTTTACATCATATATGTTAAATCTACGGGCTGGGGTTACTTAGCCCGTAGAATGTCAAAAGTAACTCAATGAAGGATAAGGATAATCTATGACAGATATGAAATATCAGATAGATTTGCTCGTTGCAATGAATGAGAAATTATCTGAACAACAGAGAATATACAAAATGATTGCCGAAAATTCCGGTAATTTATTTATATACAAGGATATACATTCCGGAACTGGCTACGAGCTTATCGGTGCCTGGGATGAAAAGCTTAATGCTAAGGTTATGAATCATCCTTTTGACATGAATTTTATGCAGAGCTTTGTTTACGAAGAGGATTGGAATGATTATTACGACACCATTGTTGAAATGGAAAACAAATCTGTCAAAAAGGCTTCCATTGAGATTCGAACACTTAATAAAAAAACGTGGATTAAGTGTGATGCAAGTATAAATTATGATGATAATGGTAATCCAATAGAAAAAATCATTGCCTATACAGATATTACAAAAATCAAAGCACAAAATGAAGAGCTTCAGTATCTTGCTTATTATGATTCATTAACAGGATTATATAACAGAAATCATTTTGTTACATTACTTAGGAATATGTGTGAAGAAGCAGACAGAAACAAAACAACTGTTGAGCTTCTGTTTATTGATATAGATGATTTTAAGAAAATTAATGATTCTCTTGGTTTATTGCTTGGTGATGAACTTGTTCAAGCCTTTGCAATGAAATTACAGAATTATATTAATGACAAAGTCAAAATTGGTCGATTTGGTTCCGATGTGTTTTCAGTGGCTATTTATGAACCCTGTGGTAATAGAAGTGCAGAGGCTATTTATAAGTCAGTATGTGAGGAATTGAGAAAACCCTTTGTTCTGACCAATAAAAACGAGATTAAGTTTACTGTCAGCGCCGGCGTAGCCGAATATCCCGAGGCAGGTAGAACAGCCTTTGAACTTGTTAAGAATGCAGAAATAGTTCTTTACAGAGCCAAGGATAAAGGCAAAGACAATATCCAGTATTTTGAAATGGATATGCTTAATAATTTCAATAAGACAGTTTCTATAGAACAACGTCTTAAGGAAGCTATTGAAAATGAGGACTTTGAACTGTATTTTCAACCACAGTTTTATGCTAAGAATAGCAAATTACGTGGAGCAGAAGCATTAATAAGATGGATTGATGAAAATGGTAATCTTACAATGTATCCCACTGATTTTATTCCTATTGCTGAAAAAAATGGTGCAATTATTCCGATAGGTAATTGGGTTATAAAGGAAACCATGAGAATTGTTAGCGAATGGACACAGAGATACGATTTTCCATTTGTATTATCAATCAATATTTCTGCCTTGCAGCTAGATAAGGATAATTTTGTTGATAATATACGTCATTCACTTAATTTATATGGGGTTGATCCTGCGAAAATCGAATTAGAGCTGACAGAAAGTATTTTCCTTGAGGATAGCAGCAAAGCTATTGATAAGATTAATGCCTTGAGAAATTTAGGTTTTAGAATATCTCTTGATGATTTTGGTACAGGATTTTCATCCTTATCCTATCTTAAGTCATTACCTATAGACACACTTAAGATAGATAAAAGTTTCATTGATACTGCAATTAAGGATAAAGCAACTAATATTATTACTGAATCTGTTGTGGATATGGTTAATAAGCTGGGACTTGAAACAATAGCCGAGGGTGTTGAATATACTAATCAGTATGATTACCTTAAGAAAATTAACTGTGATGTAGTTCAGGGCTTCCTTCTTGGTAAACCAATGAGTAAAGCAGCATTTGAAAAGCTTTTCGTAAGTCAGATAGAGGATTAACAACTTATAGTCAGTAATATTATCATTCTGTGTAAGAGGTTTATATGATTTATAAAAGAATCGATGAAAAAAAGCATTTGCAGAATTATTACAATAGAAATGATAATCAGATTGTTGTTATGTATGGTTCCAAATTCTGCGGAAAAAACGATTTAATTAAGGATTTTCTTAAGGATAAGGAATATTCCTATTATTCAGCCAGAGCCTGTTCAGATGAAGAACAGTTGTTATTATGGAAGAATGAATTAAAAGAGGATTTACCTAAAAATTATGAATTTAAGCCCGATTATTCGGGAATTATATCAGCTATAATGAATTTATCGGGAGATAAAAAGGTTATAGTAATTGATGAGTTTCAGAATTTACTTAAATTCGACAATCATTTTATGGAGGCTGTAATTCACAGTGCACACAATAAATGGAATTATAAGCCCGTCATGTTTCTTCTGTGTTCAAGTGCCACCTATTGGGTTGAAAACCAGATGGTTGATAAGCTAAAGGATATGGCATTTGAAATATCAGGTCTTCTTAAGCTTAATGAGCTTAAGTTCTCTCAATTAAAAAATCATTTTAAAAACTATAATTTAGAACAGCTTGTTGAAACCTATGGAATTATAGGTGGTCTTCCTGATATATGGAAAATATGGGATGATAACAAAGCTGTATCGGATAATATATGTGATTTGTGTCTTAAAGAACATGCCCCCTTGTATGAATACGGAAAAAATATTCTTCCCTCTGAATTAAGAGAGCCGGTGGTATATAATACATTATTATCGACTCTTGCCAAGGGTATTAATAAGCTTAATGATATTTATAAGCATACGGGCTTTTCCAGAGCGAAAATATCAGTATACCTAAAGAATCTTATTGAATTGGATATAGTTGAAAAGATTGATTCTTATAATAGTCCGGGACATGATAATACTAAGAAGGGTATTTACAAAATCAAAAGTCCTTTTATACATTTTTGGTTTAGATATATTTTCAAAAATCAATCAAAGCTTAACCTGTTTAATCCGGATAAATTCTATACAAAATATATTCAGAAGGATTATGCGGGATATTCCTCATATTATTTTACAAAAGCCTGCTCAGAATTGTTAGATATAGCTAATCAGGCTGATAAATTAAAATTCAGATATACTACAAAGGGAATATGGCTTGGAAAGGTGGGCACAATAGATACAGTAGCTCAAAATGACGAAGGAAAGACTCTTGTCGCTCTGTGTAATTATGATAAACCTGCCATGACCTACGCTGATTATGAATGGCTTCTATACTGTATTAAACAGGCAAGACTTGATATAAGCGTGATTTATCTGTTTTCCGCAGGTGATTTTGACTTGGAATTAAAGCAGGAAGCAATGCTTAAGGATAATTTAGTGTTAGTAGACAGTGACAATTTATTTAAATTGTCAAATTAAGGAGATTAATGAGTAAAAAGCTAATTATAACTGAGAAACCCTCAGTTGCACGTGACTTTGCAAAGGTGCTTGGCGTAAAGGGTTCTCAGAACGGATATATAGAGAACAATGAATATGTAATTACCTGGTGCGTCGGTCATCTTGTGGGGATGCTGTACCCTGAGGCCTACGATCCCAAATATGAAAAATGGAAGCTTGAGGATCTGCCGTTTCTTCCTACGGAATACAAGTATGGAGTATTAAAGCCGGTTGAACAACAGTACAATACTGTACATAGTCTTCTTCACAGAGAAGATATTGAAACAGTTTACTGGGCAGGCGACTCAGGAAAAGAAGGTCAAACCATTGAGGAGAATATTCGTAATTATGGTGGCGTTCGTGAAGGAATGAAGGAGCTTAGAGTCTGGATTGATTCACAAACCGACGAAGAAATCCGACGTGGAATTAATGAAGCCAAGGATATGAATGAATATGCTAACCTTGGTAAATCAGGAATTATGAGAACCATAGAGGACTATGCTCTTGGAATTAATTTTTCCAGAGTGTTGTCAGTAAAATACGGTCGCCTTATTAATGATGCTGCAGCTACTAATAAATATACTGCAATTGCTGTTGGACGAGTAATGAGCTGTGTCCTTGGAATGGTAGTATTTAGAGAAAGGGAAATTCGTGATTTTGTTGAAACTCCCTTCTACAGAGTTATTGCAAATGTTACTGACAATAATATTTTGGCTGAATGGAAAGCAGTAGAACAGTCAAAATATTATAATAGTCCCTTATTATACAAGGAGAACGGCTTCAAGAAGCTTGAAAGTGCAGAAAATCTCATTGAAGAATTAAAAGACAAATCTTGTGTTATTGATTCAATTGAAAATAACACATCTAAGAAAAAAGCTCCATTACTGTTTAATCTTGCCGAAATTCAGGCTGAATGTGCCAAAAGATTTAAAATAACACCTGAACAGACACTAAATACAGTCCAGGATTTATATGAACGTAAATTAACAACATATCCAAGAACAGATGCAAGAGTATTAACCACTGCAATAGCAAAGGAGATATCTAAAAATCTGTATAAGCTTAAGGACTATGAACCGACAGCAAAATTTACGGAAAATATTTTAAATAATAAGCTATACCAAAACATTGCCAAAACTTCATACACTGATGATTCAAAGGTAACAGATCACTATGCCATTATCCCTACAGGTCAGACAAAGGAGCTTAATGGTCTGTCTGATATACACAAAAAAGTCTATGATTTAATAGTACGAAGATTTCTAAGTATATTTTATCCTCCTGCTGAATATCAGATAGTTAAAATAATAGTCGATATCAATGGTGAGAAATTCTTTTCTAATACAAAGCTTCTAAAAGAAAAGGGCTATATGGAAATAGCCGGCGTGGTGAAATCAAATGACGATGATGAAGCAGAACAAAGTGAAGATAACAAAAAAAAGATATTAGAATTATCAAAAACCTTAAATAAAGGTGATGTAATATCACTAAACGGCTTTGACATAAAGGAGGGTAAAACAAGTCCTCCCAAAAGATATACAGAAGGTACCATTATTCTTGCAATGGAAAATGCCGGTAATTTAATAGAAGATGAAGAGCTTCGTGAACAGATTAAAAATACCGGTATAGGTACCAGTGCCACAAGAGCTCAAATACTATCAAAATTGATTGATATTGGTTATTTGAATGAAAATAAGAAAACACTTATTCTTACACCAAGTGCTCTTGGGGAAATGATTTTTGAAGTAATATATCTAACTGTACCTACACTTCTTAATCCCGAAATGACAGCTTCCTGGGAAAAGGGCCTTGAGGGGATTATTAACGGTACTGTAGATGCCGGTGAATACAGAAGGAAGCTTGAAGAATACATTACCGTTGAAACCAACAAAATGATTGGCAGAGACTTAAGTAATGACTTGGTTATCAAAATCAACAAATTTACCACTAAGGAATCAAGAGGTGCAGCCGCAAGAAAACCGATTGGTGCCAAATGCCCTAAATGCGGAGGAGAAATAACGACAACCACCTTTGGATATGGATGTTTAAATTACTGGGATAAGGATAACAAGTGTGATTTTTCTATAGGAAAAATTGCAGGAGTAGATTTATCGGAAGAATCCGTTAAACAATTGATTACCACAGGTGAAACAGATGTAATCAGTGGATTTGTTTCCGGCAAAAAGAAAAAATTCGATGCCAGTCTTAAAATGACAAAAGGAGAAGACGGTAATATATTAATTACCTTTGATTTTAGTAAGGTTTCTCCTAAAATATTAGAGGGAGCAAAATGTCCTGTATGTAATGGGGATATTCTAATAAAATCCTTTGGCTATGGCTGTGCAAATTATAATGCTGAAGATAATAACAGTTGTAAGTTCTCTATAGGCAAAATAGCCGGTAAAGATTTAAAAGAAGCGGATGTTATCGAACTTATTAACAATGGACGTACAGCAACAATAAGAGGCTTTAAATCAAAAAATAACAAGAAATTTGATGCCTGCCTTAAGCTTAACAAAGATGAAGCCGGTAAAGTCACAGGAATCGGCTTTGACTTTGATAATGTTGAAGTAATTACCCTTGAAGGTGTGGTGTGTCCCGGCTGTGGCGGTAAAATAGAAAAGACAAGCTATGGATATAAATGTGAACACTACAATAAAGACGATGAAGCTGCCTGTAAATTCCTTATTGGTAAAATTGCCGGTAAGGATTTAAAAGAAGCAGATGTTATCGATTTAATTAATAACGGAATTACCAATACTATAAGAGGCTTCAAGTCAAAAAATAACAAGAAATTCGATGCCTGTCTTAAATTAAACAAGGACGATAATGGTAAAATCACAGGAATTGATTTTGATTTTGAAAATGTTCAGGAACTTGTTATAAAGGATTGTGTTTGTCCTAACTGCAAGGGAGATATTGTTAAAACAGGTTATGGCTACAAATGCATTAACTATGACAGCAAGGCAGAAGATGCCTGTAAATTCGTTATAGGAAAAATTGCCGGCAGAGATTTAAAGGAATCAGATGTTATCGAACTGATTAATAATGGAATTACAGGTACAATTACGGGATTTAAATCAAAAAACAACAAAAAATTTGATGCCTGTCTTAAATTATCACGTACTGAAGACGGAATTGTTACAGGAGTTGCCTTTGATTTTGATAATGTAAAGGATGAAGAGCTTCCCGATGTAAACTGTCCTAATTGTAATGGCAAAATTTTAAAAACTAAATTTGGCTATAAATGCGAAAATTACAAGCAGGGCAATGATAATGACTGTAATTTTTCTATAGGTTCCATCCTTGGACATGACTTTACCGATTCAGAAATTGTAAAGCTCTTGAAGGATGGAAAAACCGAAAAAATAACAGGATTTGTTTCGAAAAACGGAAAGGATTTTGATGCACAAATAATTTTAAAACGAGACGAAAACGAAAAAGTTACCGGTTTGGGCTTTGAATTTTAAACATATTTATTCATTAATATTTTATTGTAATATTATTTTTGATGTTATATAATTTCCTAGGTTTTGATGCTTTTAACTTGTTTAATTAAAAGAAAGAAGGATGATTATGGAAGCTTATACCATTTCTAATTTGTATGATCTTAATGAAACAATTGCAGGTGATTTTCTTAAACAGTTTACCTACCCTTGGGAGGCACTTCCTAAAATCAGTGCATTTATTGTTGAGCTTGGAAACACTCTTGATAAAAACGAATATGATGAAATAGAACCTAATATCTGGGTAGCTAAGACAGCAAAGGTTGCAAAGACCGCCAATCTTAATGCGCCCTGTATTGTAGGAAAGGATGCAGAGGTAAGACATTGTGCCTTCGTTCGTGGCAATGCTATTATTGGTGAAGGCGCTGTTGTAGGTAACTCAACAGAGTTAAAAAATGTTATTCTTTTCAATAAGGTTCAGGTTCCCCATTACAATTATGTTGGTGATTCTATACTTGGCTATAAGTCACACATGGGTGCCGGTTCAATTACCTCAAACGTTAAGTCAGATAAGACCTTAGTTACTGTTAAGGATACTGTTTCTACTGACAAGATTGATACAGGACTAAAAAAATTCGGTGCAATGCTTGGGGATAATGTAGAAGTAGGCTGTAATTCAGTTCTTAATCCGGGAACAGTTATCGGAAGAAACACAAATGTATATCCTTGTTCTATGGTAAGAGGCTGTATTCCTGCCAACTCTATTTACAAAAAGAAGGGCGAAGTAGCACAAAAGAATTAAAAATAACTGGATTTTTTTATGATTTTATGCGAAAATATAAGAGCTATTTCGGTATATAATTAATTTATATAACACTATTTTGAAAGGAGTTTTCACATGATTTACACAAAAGAAGTTGAAGAAATGTGCAAAGTAGCACAGGGCGTTAACCATGGTTGTGCGCCTATCCCAGAAGAAGCAAAATGGGTAAAAGCAAAAGACGTTAAAGACATTTCAGGCTTTACACACGGTATTGGCTGGTGTGCACCTCAGCAGGGTGCCTGCAAATTATCTCTTAACATCAAGGAAGGTATCATTCAGGAGGCATTAGTTGAAACAATTGGTTGTTCAGGTATGACTCATTCAGCAGCTATGGCTGCAGAAATCCTTCCAGGAAGAACTGTGCTCGAAGCTTTAAATACAGACCTTGTATGTGACGCAATCAACACAGCTATGAGAGAGCTTTTCTTACAGATCGTTTACGGACGTTCACAGTCAGCATTCTCAGAGGATGGTCTTGCTGTAGGAGCAGGTCTTGAGGATCTTGGTAAAGGTCTTCGTTCACAGGTTGGTACAATGTACGGTACTCTTGCTAAAGGTCCCAGATACCTTGAAATGGCAGAGGGTTATGTAACAGGTATCGCACTTGACAAGGACGATCAGATTATTGGTTATAAGTTTGTTTCTCTTGGTAAGATGACAGACTTCATCAAGAAGGGTGATGACCCTAACACAGCTTATGAGAAGGCTTGCGGACAGTATGGTCGTGTTGCTGATGCTGTTAAGATCATCGATCCTAGAACAGATAAAGAGCTTAAATAAGAGAAGAGGAGGATATTAAAATGGCTTTATTTGAATCATACGAAAGAAGAATTGATCAAATCAATAAATGTTTAAACAGCTATGGAATCGCTTCTCTTGAAGAAGCTGAGAAAATCACAAAGGATGCCGGACTTGATGTTTACAATCAGGTTAAGGGTATCCAGCCTATTTGTTTCGAAAACGCTTGCTGGGCTTACACAGTAGGTGCTGCTGTAGCAATTAAGAAGGGCTGCAGAAAAGCTGCTGATGCTGCTGCTGCAATCGGTGAAGGTCTTCAGGCTTTCTGTATCCCCGGTTCAGTTGCTGATACACGTAAGGTAGGTCTTGGTCATGGTAACTTAGGAAAGATGCTTCTTGAAGAAGAGACAGAATGTTTCGCTTTCCTTGCCGGTCATGAGTCATTTGCTGCTGCTGAAGGTGCTATCGGTATTGCTGAGAAGGCTAACAAGGTTCGTAAGAAACCTCTTAGAGTTATTCTTAACGGTCTTGGTAAGGATGCAGCTCAGATTATTTCAAGAATTAACGGATTTACATTCGTTGAGACAGAATACGATCCATATACAAATACTGTAAAGGAAGTTAGCAGAACAGCTTACTCAGAAGGTTTAAGATCTAAGGTTAACTGTTATGGCGCTAATGATGTATGTGAAGGTGTTGCAATTATGCATAAGGAAGGTGTTGACGTATCTATTACCGGTAACTCAACAAATCCTACACGTTTCCAGCATCCTGTTGCAGGTACATACAAGAAGGAATGTATCGAGCAGGGTAAGAAGTACTTCTCAGTAGCATCAGGTGGTGGTACAGGACGTACACTTCATCCGGATAACATGGCTGCAGGTCCTGCTTCATACGGTATGACAGATACTATGGGACGTATGCATTCAGATGCTCAGTTCGCCGGTTCTTCATCAGTTCCTGCTCACGTAGAAATGATGGGTCTTATCGGTGCCGGTAACAATCCTATGGTTGGTATGACTGTTGCAGTTGCAGTTTCTATCGAAGAAGCAGCTACTGCCGGTAAATTCTAATATTTGTATTTAATTACAGCGTAGCATTTTTGCTACGCTGTTTTTTTTACTAATAGCACATATCTATTTTTTATGATAGAATAGGTCTGTTACTTTAAAATTTTTATATTTAAGGGATTATTAAGATGAATATTACTGAATTTAATAAGCTATCAGAGAAAATATTATACTTAGACGGTGCTACAGGCTCGAATCTTATTAAACGTGGAATGCCTAAGGGGGTATGTCCGGAAAAATGGATTCTCGAAAACAAAGAGACAATGATTTCTCTTCAATTAGAATATTTTAATGCCGGTACTAATATTGTATTAGCACCTACCTTTACCGCCAATCGTATTAAGCTTGCTGAATATGGTTTGGATAATGACATCGAAGCAATAAACAAAGGACTTGTTGAGACTTCCCTGGAAGCCAAAAAACGCTTTCTTAAGAATAATCCTGATGCCTTGGCTTTTGTAGCCGGTGATTTAACAATGACAGGCAGACAGTTAAAGCCCATGGGATATATGGATTTTGAAGAACTGGTTTTAGTATATAAGGAACAGATTAAATATATTGCTGAAGCCGGAGCAGATTTATTAATTGTTGAAACAATGACTTCTTTACAGGAAACAAGAGCTGCTTTAATTGCAGCCAAAGAAACCTGTGATTTGCCGGTTCTGTGTTCTTTAACCTTTGAAAGCAACAAACGTACCCTTTATGGTACAGATTCCACTACAGCTATGGCTGTTCTTGAAAGTCTTGGAGCAAGCGCTGTTGGAACAAACTGTTCAATGGGGCCTGATGGCTTAATCGAAGTCATTCGTAATATGGCTGCTGTTGGAAATATACCTATTATTGCCAAACCCAATGCAGGTCTTCCAAGTCTTGATAGTGAGGGTAATACTTATTATGGAGTAGAACCGGAAGAGTTTGCAAATGACATGATAAAGCTTGTTGATGAGGGTGCATCTATTATTGGAGGATGCTGTGGAACTACACCTGAACATATAAAAGCTCTTGTAGATAAGACAAAGGATTTAACGCCTAAAAAGCACTTTAGAAATCCATCAACAAGAATTCTTGCATCAGAAAAGGAAACAGTTACCTTTGATCTTACTTCAGGTTTTATGATAGTTGGTGAAAGAATTAATCCAACAGGTAAAAAGAAATTACAGGAAGAGCTTCGAAACAATTCCTATGAGCTTATTAATGATTTTGCTATATCTCAGGCTGAGAATAAAGCAAGCTTTCTTGATATTAATGTTGGAATGAGCGGCATAAACGAATTAGAGGTTATGCTTGAAACCATAGATGAAGTAACAACCCAGGTATCTTTACCCTTGGTAATTGATTCCAGTCATGTAGAGGTTATTGAGCAGGCACTTAGACGTTATCCCGGTAAAGCATTAATTAATTCTATTTCATTAGAAGAAGTCAAATTCAAAAACCTTCTTCCCATTGCCAAGAAATATGGAGCAATGTTTATCCTTCTTCCTTTATCAGATGAAGGGTTGCCTAAGTCTCTTGATGAAAAGAAAGTCATTATTAATAAGATTTTAGCAAAAGCGAAAGAGCTTGATATTGACTTTAATAATATTATTGTAGATGGTCTTGTTACAACAGTAGGTGCCAATAAATGTGCCGGTTTGGAAACACTGGAAACCATAAAATACTGTAAGGATGAACTTAAATTACCAACAATAGTAGGTTTGTCAAATATATCCTTTGGATTGCCGGAAAGAACAAATGTTAATAGCAGTTTTCTTAATCTTGCCATTCAAAGCGGTCTTACTATGGCAATACTTAATCCATCACAGCATCAGCTTGTTGCATCAGCCTTTGCAACGGATATGCTTCTTAATAAGCCTGATTCTGATTTAAGATATATTGATTATATTAACTTCCTTAAGGATAAATATCCGGATATGGCTTCTATGGGCACTATTTCAAGCGGCAAAGCTAATGTGGTTGCTACGGTAAAGTCTTCCAATGATACCACTAATACATCATCAGAGGATATTATTAAAAAATCAGTATTAAATGGAAATAAGAATTCAATTGTAGACTATACAAAAGCAGCAATCGAAAGTGGAAAAAATGCTTCTGATATTCTAAACAACAGCTTATTACCGGGAATTAATGAAGTAGGCGATTTATTTGAAAAGGGAAGGTATTTTCTACCACAATTAATAGCATCGGCGGAGGCAATGAAGCTGTCAATTGATTATTTAGAACCATATCTTAAGAAGGATAAAAATCAGGAAGATACAGCTACAATTGTAATTGCCACTGTAAAGGGCGATATTCACGATATAGGTAAAAATCTTGTTGCTTTAATGCTTAAGAATTATGGTTTTAACGTAATTGATCTGGGTAAAGACGTAAGCAAGGAAGATATTATTGATGCCGCTATTGAGAATAATGCAGATATTATTGCACTTTCTGCATTAATGACCACCACAATGACAGAAATGAAAAAGGTAATAGAATATGCCAAGGAGAAGAATGTTAATGCTTCTGTAATGATTGGCGGTGCTGTTATTACCCCTGAATATGCAAATGAAATTAATGCTACGGGTTATTCTAAGGATGCACAGGAAGCAGTTAAGGTAGCTAAGGATATTATTGCCAAGTATTCAAAAGCAAAGTAATTGTCTAATAATTTAATTATTTTTAAGTTTTTTCTAAGTTTTATAAGATTTACTTTGACGAATAGTCTATATTTTTGTAGAATAAAATATATAGTTTTCTATTTGATTTTAAATCTTACTTGAAGGAGAAGAACGCTATGGAAAATGAAGAAAAGAAGTCAAATATTGATATTGAGAAATTACTTAAGCCTGAAAAGAATCTTAACAAAAAAGAACAGCTTAAAGCAAATGAGGACTTATTAAACTCCCTGTCAAACGACGATATGAAGGTTGTTGTGGCATTACTTATGGAGATTAAGGATAAGAATGAACGTGAGCTTAAATATACCCGTACTCAGATGAGAACTGCAATGTTTACTTCAATTCTTTCTCTTATTATTGTTATTGCATTAGCTATTGGAATTATTTCCTTTGTTCCAAAGGTGAATGTAATTATAGGACAAGTTAATACAGTTGTTGAAGAAGCCAATAATCTAATAAGTCAGTCCAACAAGATTCTCTCAAATGTTGAACCAACCATTGATAATCTTAATGCTGTAAGTAAAGATCTTGCAAATGCAGATTTAACCGGCATGATTCAGGATGTTGATTCACTGGTAACCACAAGTGAAGAGAGCATGGGGGAAGCACTTAAAACAATTACAGATATTGATATTGATTCTTTGAATCAGGCTATTACAGATTTGAGCTCAATTGTTGCTCCTTTAGCTAAGATGTTTAGAAGATAAAGCAAATAATGGTTTTGATATTTCAAGACTCGCTTGCGAGTCTTGAAGTTTTTTATTCACAAATGATAATGTTATAATTACCTATTATCATATAGATTTAATTATTTAGTTTTTTATTTATCCACTCAATTATAAAAGTAGGAAGGTAATATTATGTTAGGTGCAGATGCAATGGCCAAGTGCCTTGTTGAAGAAAATGTAGACGTTATTTTTGGATATCCCGGTGTAGCAATATGTCCATTTTTTAATTCAATGTTAGATGTTGATATTAAAAGAGTACTTGTTAGAACGGAACAGAATGCTGCTCATGCTGCAAGTGGTTATGCACGAATATCAGGAAAGGTAGGCGTATGTGTAGCAACATCAGGTCCCGGTGCTACCAATCTTATTACCGGAATAGCAACAGCTTATGCTGATTCCATTCCACTTGTATGTATTACAGGGCAGGTAACCAGTGAGCTGTTAGGTTCCGATGTATTTCAGGAGGCTGATATTACCGGAGCTGTAGAATCCTTTGTTAAATACAGCTATCTTGTTAAGGATGTTAATGATATTCCAAGAATATTTAAGGAAGCCTTTCATATAGCTTCTACAGGAAGAAAGGGACCGGTATTAATAGATGTTCCTATCGATATTCAGAATAAACAACTCAACAAATTCAAATATCCCGAAAGTGTAAGCTTAAGAAGTTACAAACCAACAGTAAAAGGTCACGCAGTACAGATTAAAAAAGTAGTTAACGCTTTATCAAAAGCAAAAAAACCAATTATCTGTGCCGGTGGTGGTGTTATATTAAGCGATGCAAGAAAAGAAGTATATGATTTTTCACACAAATATAATATACCTGTTGTTTCTACAATGATGGGACTTGGTGTTATGCCTACTAAAGATTCCCTATATTTTGGTATGGTAGGTAACAACGGTAAGCCATACGCTAATAGGGCCATGAATGAAGCAGATCTTATACTTATGATTGGAGCCCGTGTTGCAGACAGAGCTATATCTCAGCCGGATTTAATAACCGAGAATACAATACTTATTCATATTGATATTGATTCTGCTGAAATCGGAAAAAATGTTGGTCCGTCAATTCCACTTGTTGGAGACATTAAGACCATTTTTAAGGACTTTGAGAATTATGATTTTGAAGTGGAATGTGGAGAATGGATTAATATTTTAAAGGATTATAAAGCGAATTGTCCTGCTCGTAAGAAGCCGCGAAGTGAGTATGTAGACCCTGCGATATTTATTAGCGCATTATCTGAAAAGCTTAAGGATGATGCTATATATGTAGCAGATGTCGGACAGAACCAGATGTGGTCTGCCGGCTATCACATAGTTAAACAGGGAAGATTCCTTACCTCAGGTGGTATGGGAACTATGGGTTATTCAATTCCCTGTGCATTAGGTGCCAGAGAAGCTAATAAAAACGCACAGATAGTTGCAGTGTGTGGTGATGGCTCTTTCCAAATGTCCATGATGGAATTGGCAACCATGCAGCAGCATAATATCCCTGTTAAAATCATAATATTCCACAACGGATATTTAGGGCTTGTTCGTGAATACCAGTATAATACCTACAATGGTAACTATTCTGTAGTTGATTTATCCTGTTCACCTAAGTTTGAGTTAATATCAAAAGCCTATGACATACCATTCTACAAGCTTGAAAATATGTCAAACATGGAAACAGTTCTTGATGATTTTCTTAATCAAGAAGGCCCGGGTCTTATGGAAGTAATGATTGATCCACAGGATCTTGTTAAATAATGTTACTGTTCAGTCCCTGACCGGTAATAGAGCAAAAATGTAATTTTGCTATCAAATCATATTCCTACGGTCAAAACAGCAAGTGCTTTGACCTACCAACGAATAGCAACTAAATAATACTATTTATTGTACATATTAAGTGAGGTAGTTATGAAACGTTTATATTCCGTACTGGTAGAAAATCGTTCCGGTGTTCTTATGAAGGTAGCCGGTCTGTTTTCAAGAAGAATGTTTAATATAGATTCTCTGGCTGTTGGTGAAACAGATGATCCGGGTATTAGCTGTATTACTATTGTATCATCTGGCGATGAGAATACACTTGTCCAGATTGAAAAGCAGCTTAATAAAAAAATAGATGTAATCAAAATCAAAACCTTTTCAGAAGCGGAAAGCATATCTCGTGAACTAATGCTTGTTAAAGTAAAATATTCAAAAAGTAATCGTCAGGAGATAATGGAAATATGTGAAATATTAAAGGCAGATATTGTAGATATGTCAAAGAACTATCTTACAATTCAAATCTGTGATACTCCGGAAAAAATCAAGTTAATGCTAAATATGCTTTCACCCTACCAAATAATGGAAGTAGCAAGAACAGGTACTCTTGCATTACAGACATGTTCTCTAAGTGATGGTTAAGCAATTCTTGCATATTTTTTTGTTCTATATTCAGTCAAGTGCAAAACAGTAACGTTATTGCTTAATACAAGATACAGTAACGTTATTGCTTAATACAAGATAGTTGACATATTAATCCTATGTGCTAAAATGGGGAAAGTGAATAAAAAAGGTGGTTATTATGGAAAGAAAAGTATTTCAGTTAATCGTAGATAACACTTCAGGTGTTTTAAGTCGTATATCGGCTCTTTTCAGCCGTCGTTGTTACAATATCGAGAGTATTACAGCAGGTGTTACTGCTGATCCCAGATTTTCCAGAATTACTATTGTTACCAATGGTGACGAGGCAATACTAGACCAGATTGAGAAACAGGTAGAGAAGCTTATAGATGTTCGTAAGGTTATTGAGCTTAAGCCCGAATCATCCGTTTACAGAGAGTTGATTCTTGTTAAGCTTCGTATAACAGATGATAAGCGTCAGTCTATTGTCGCTGTTGCAGATATTTTCAGAGCCAAAATCATAGATGTTGATAAGGATTCAATGATTATTGAGCTTACAGGTAATCAGGCTAAGATTCAGGCATTTCTTGATTTATTATCTGAATATGAGATTGTTCAGATTGCAAGAACAGGAATTCAGGGATTAACAAGAGGTCTTGAAGACATTACTGTATTTGAATAAGATTTTAAATATGATATAACCCAAGGGAGACCTTGTCGTATATAAAAATTTTAGGAGGGAATTAAAATGGCAAAAATTTATTACCAGGAAGATTGTAATCTTTCAGAACTTGACGGAAAGACAATCGCTGTGATCGGCTATGGTAGTCAGGGTCACGCACATGCATTAAACGCTAAGGAGTCAGGCTGTAACGTTATTATCGGCTTATATGAAGGTTCCAAATCATGGGACAAGGCTGTAAAGCAGGGCTTTGAAGTATATACAGCTGCAGAGGCAGCTAAGAAGGCTGATATCATTATGATTCTTATTAATGATGAGAAACAGGCAGATATGTACAAGAAGGATATCGAGCCTAACCTTGAGCCAGGAAACATGCTTATGTTTGCACACGGCTTTAATATTCATTTTGGATGTATTGTACCTCCAAAGGATGTTGACGTTACTATGATTGCTCCTAAGGGACCTGGTCATACAGTTCGTTCAGAGTATCAGGTAGGTAAGGGTGTTCCTTGTCTTGTTGCTGTTCATCAGGATGCATCAGGTAAGGCTCTTGATAAGGCACTTGCATATGCACTTGCTATTGGTGGTGCAAGAGCAGGTGTTCTTGAAACAACCTTCAGAACAGAAACAGAAACAGACCTCTTTGGTGAGCAAGCAGTTCTTTGTGGTGGTGTATGTGCTCTTATGCAGGCTGGTTTTGAAACACTTGTTGAAGCTGGCTACGATCCCAGAAATGCATACTTTGAGTGTATCCACGAGATGAAGTTAATTGTAGACCTTATTTATCAGTCAGGTTTTGCAGGAATGAGATATTCAATTTCTAACACTGCAGAATACGGTGATTATATTACAGGACCTAAGATTATTACAGAAGATACTAAGAAGGCTATGAAGAAGATTCTTTCTGATATTCAGGATGGAACTTTTGCTAAGGACTTCCTTCTTGATATGTCACCTGCAGGTCGTCAGGTTCATTTCAAGGCTATGAGAAAGCTTGCTGCTGAGCATCCTTCAGAGAAGATTGGCGAAGAGGTTCGTAAGCTTTATAGCTGGAACAACGAAGACGACAAGCTTATTAATAACTAATATAAGTACTTATTTAAAAGGAACACGTTTTGTGTTCCTTTTTTTATATTCTATCGTTTGATATGACAGAGGGACACACCTCGTTGCAGAAGGTACGTCCCCAAAAATAATTATTGATTTTTCAGAATAATTATGGTAGACTATCATTTGTTGTGATTAGTAGACGGTCCTCTGGTTATTTTAATTAAGAACGTCAGTATTTTTAAGGAGGTTCAATATGAACGATATTATTAAGAGCATTGAAGCAGAACAGCTCAAGGAGAATGTACCTGAGTTTGCAGTAGGTGATACTGTAAGAGTACATGCAAAGATTAAGGAAGGTAACCGTGAGAGAATCCAGATTTTCGAAGGTACAGTACTTAAGAGACAGGGCGGAAGCAATCGTGAGACTTTCACTGTTAGAAAGAATTCAAATGGTGTAGGCGTTGAGAAGACATGGCCTGTTCATTCACCTTTTGTTGAGAAGATTGAAGTTGTTAGACGCGGTAAGGTTAGAAGAGCTAAGTTATTCTACTTAAGAGATCGTGTTGGTAAAGCAGCAAAAGTTAAAGAGCTCATGAGATAATTTAGTGAATTAAGGCAAATACTTAGGTATTTGCCTTTTTTTAGAATTAATTTAAAGGCATTATTATGAAAAAAAACAAAGATGATTTTGGTTATTTATATAATGAAAAAGAACATAAAGCTACTATTAGACGTGATATGACTTTGGTATATGATATTATGACCTGGGGATTTGGTATATTTGCGTCAATATTCTTAGGTGTAATGCTTATATATTTTGTAGGAATTAAGACAAGTATGGTAGGTGCGGCTATGGAGCCGAACCTTTTTAATGGCGAAGAGGTTCTTATTAACAGAATCATATACCAGTTTTCATCGCCAAAACGAGGAGATGTTATAGCCTTTTATCCTAACGGAAACGAGAACTCTCATTTGTATGTCAGACGTATATTGGGATTACCGGGTGAAACAATTCAGATAAAACAGGGTTCAGTATATATTAATGGTGAAATGTATGCACTTGATACAGACACACCTGATGCAGGCATTGCAGAAGAATTAATAGAGCTTAGTAATGAAGAGTACTTTGTAATAGGTGATAACAGAATTAACTGTGAGGACAGTCGAAGTGCTAATATTGGAAATGTTACACTGGATATGATTGAAGGTAAAATATGGTATCACTTATCTTACAAGGATTCAGGAATGGGAAAGGTAGAATAGTATGGTATATCAATGGTATCCCGGTCATATGACCAAAGCCATGAGAATGATGAAGGATGATATTAAGCTAATTGATTTGGTTATTGAACTTGTGGACGCACGTATACCCATGTCAAGCAGAAATCCTGATATTGATAAGCTGGCTCAGGGGAAATCACGAATGATTCTTCTTAATAAATCTGATTTAGCTGATGAAACAGGCAATAAAATATGGTCAGATTACTTTACTTCACTTGGTTTCACTGTAGTATTAATTAATTCAAAGACCGGACAGGGGATTAAAAGCATAAATAGTGCAATTCAGACAGCTTGTAAAGAAAAAATAGAACGAGACAGAAAAAAAGGAATTATTAATCGCCCTGTAAGAGCAATGGTAGTAGGTATTCCCAATGTAGGTAAATCCACCTTTATTAATTCCTTGGCAGGAAAATCCTGTACCAAAACAGGAAATAAGCCCGGTGTAACAAAAGGCAAACAATGGATTCGACTTAATAAGAATGTTGAATTATTAGATACTCCCGGAGTTCTGTGGCCCAAATTCGAAGATAAGCATACAGGAATGATGCTTGCATTTATCGGTTCTATCAATGATGAAATATTAGATAGAGAAGAGATGAGCTTGGATCTGATTAATTATCTTAAAGAAGTAAAATCCGGTGTTCTTAGCAACCGTTATGGTATTAATGAAGAATTGCCGACAATAGATATTCTTTCTGAAATAGCTAAGGAGCGCAACTGTTTGTTAAAAGGCGGGATTTATGATACTAAAAAAGCAGCAACAATGCTGATTGATGATTTTAGAAGCTCTAAGCTTGACCGAATAACCTTAGAGTATCCCGTTAAAAATGAGTAAACTAATAACCTATATATACTAAGAATTCAATAATATTAGCCATGGAAAAATTAGACACAATTAAAAACGAATTTAAAATATGTCCTATAAATGACATAGATTATATTATAGATAAATATTCAAATGATACAAGAGCTTCTGTTAAAGCTCTTGTTAATAAAGCGATTAAGCAAAAGGAAAAATACAATGAAGAGCTGGTTCGTATTGAAAACATGCGTTGCTACGAGAAGCAGTATTCTTCCTATTCCGCTATTTGTGGAATTGACGAGGTAGGTAGAGGTCCACTGGCAGGACCTGTAATAGCTGCTGCAGTAGTACTTCCGGGGGATTGTATCATTCCCTATGTTAATGATAGTAAGAAGCTCACCGAGAAAAAGCGTGAAGAACTATATGACGAAATATACGATAAAGCCCTTGCAGTTGGTATAGGTCAGGTAGAGCATGATGTAATTGACAGCATAAATATTTTACAGGCCACCTATGAAGCCATGCGAATTGCTATAAGTAAATTAGAGGTTGAACCCGATATACTATTAAATGATGCAGTTACAATACCACAGGTTAGCATTAAACAGGTTCCCATTATTAAAGGTGATGCCAAGAGTATATCCATTGCCAGTGCTTCTATTATTGCCAAAGTCACAAGAGACAGACTTATGGTTGAATATGATAAAATATATCCCGAATATGATTTTGCATCAAATAAAGGATATGGCTCTAAAAATCACATTGAAGCCCTTAAACTCTTTGGTCCGACACCTATACATAGAAAATCATTCATTAAGAATTTTATTTAGTTTCAAGTTCAGACACTGAACGATAACGTCAAAATTAGCAGGTAGATTATGGCGATAGAAATCAATGGTTATAACTCATATCAGAATACAATTAATCTACAGGTAGGTAACACCGAAGCAGATGTTACCCTTAATAGTAATACCCCTTCTTCCAATGGTAACGAACAGACTTCTATTGCTCCCGGACAGATATTATCAGGAGAAATAACAGTACTTAATGATGATAATATTACAATTAGACTGTCTAATAACAGTAATCTTAATGCTACCTTGGAAAATAATATGAATCTTAAGGTAGGTCAGCAGCTTCTATTTCAAGTAGGGGTTAATGAAGAATCAACTGTATTAAGACCCTTATACACTAATCTGAACAACTCATCAGAGGCTGCAATGGCTCTTAGGGCAGCAAATCTTCCTACAAATGCCACCAATATGCTGATGGTTTCAACAATGATGGACGAAGGAATGAATATTAACGCTAACGCCCTTAATTCTATGGCTCGAATTGTTAAGCAATTTAATACTACTAATCCTGCAACACTTGTAGAATTAAGGAAGCTTGATATGCCAATAAATGAGTCAAATATTACCCAATTTGAAAATTACAGAAATTTTGAACACCAGATTATAAATGATGTGGCTGTAATGACAGACGGATTGGCTGATATGGTTGGCACTGAATTATCAGAGCTTCAAAACTATGTAAACAATTCACCTATTGTAATTAGTGAGGATGCTAATAATCCACAGATAATCACAGATAATAATACCCTTCAGACCGATGCTGTTTATGTTAATGAAGCGTCTTTAATCAATACAAATACTGTTGGTGTTCAATTAACAGAAGTAAATGGTGATTTTGTTCCATTAAACTCAGATAATTTGACTAATATTTCAGAAGGTGATAGTTCTTCAATTACCACTAGTGTAGTCCTAAACACCCAGACCGGAATTGATTTGACTAACGAAATATTATCATTTGTTACACCGGGGGATAAGGATTGGAACGGTATTCTAAATGTATCTACCAATGTAGTATCACCTAATCAAACCCTTCCAATAATGGCCTCTATAGATGTTCCTGTAGAAGGAAATACTAATATTTCAGTGGATGTGGAAAATGTATGGGCTGTAAGATTTAATCCTGACGAAGCACCGGATAACCAAATGAGTGCAGATATAAATCTTAAGAATCCCTCAGCAAATACAAATGCAGAAACCAATCTATCTGATAATCAAATGTCAGAGGATTCAGGACAACTTATGAAAAATCTTGCACAGAATCTTAAAGAACTGGGAATGCCACCTGAGGAACTATCAAACATTGAAAAAAATACAATGACAGTAAATGATCTTGTTGATTTTGTTAAATATGTTATAAATAACAAATTAAAAACAAACAGTCTGGATGATTCTCAGTTAAATGCATTAAACAAGCTTATTAACAATAATGATTTTAAACAGCTTGTAGGCAATCAATTAATGAAGCAAATGCTTCTTAATCCTAAGGATATTGCAAAGGATGGCGCCGTAGAGGAGTTATACAAGCAGTTAAGTCAGGATTCACAGAAAATCATAGAGTTATTAAATAATGCAGGTAAACAGGACAGCGCAGCACTTAAAAGTGCATCTAACTTAAGCGATAATGTTAATTTTATGAATCAATTAAATTCCATGATGTCCTATGTGCAGTTACCGCTACGAATGAATCAGGAAAATACACACGGCGAACTGTATGTATATTCCCGCAAAAAAAATCTTTCCTCAAAAAATGATAACGTAAGTGCATTTCTTCACCTTGATATGGATAATTTAGGTCCTATGGATGTATATGTTGCACTGCAGAGTAATAAGGTAAGTACCAATTTCACACTAGCAGATGTTGATACACTTGACTTTATAGAAAAAAATATACATATTCTCAATGAACGCCTTGAAAATAAAGGCTATAGCATGAGTACCAATGTTTCTGTCAAGTCAAAATCAGAACCGGCAAAAACAATAGTTAAGGAAGCACTTAAAATGAAAAGTAATGGTGTTATACCGGAGGGTATGATATCTAAGATGGCCTTTGATGTGAGAGCATAGGTTATTTACAATTAATATGTGACTATTAACGGTGTTTTCTCTTAAGGAGAATAAACAATGGATGATAAGCAGAACAAACAAAAAACAGCGGTTGCACTGGAATACAATCCGGCAGAGCCTGCACCTAAAATACTGGCAGCCGGAAAAGGTATAATTGCTGATAAAATCATAGAAAAAGCAAAAGAAGCAGACGTTCCCCTGCATAAGGATTCCAAGCTCGCAGACACATTATCCAAGCTGGAAATAGGCGATTATATTCCCCCGGAATTGTATGAGGTGGTTGCAGAGATTCTTGTTTTTGTTGATGAAATGGAAAGAATAAAGGGTAAGGTTAAAAACAAGCTTATATGAACAAAAGAAAAGTGGGTAGTATTTACGAAAATAGAGCTGCCAATTTTTTAACAGATAATAATATAAAAATTATAAACAGAAATTTCAGATGTCATTATGGTGAAGTTGATCTAATTGGTTTTGATGGAAGTTATTATATTTTTTTTGAAGTCAAATACAGAAAAACAAAAAAATCAGGCAATCCTGCAGAAGCAGTAAATATACGAAAACAGGCAACTATATCACGGGTTGCCGATTATTATCGTATGATGACTCATTTACCTGATAGTGCCAATATTCGTTTTGATATAATTGCAATATTAGATGATGATATAGAATGGTTCAAAAATGCATTTTATTATATCGGATATTGATAAATTCATTGATTTTATTATATTGATAAATTCATTGATTTTATTATTGACATATATGAAGAATCATGCTAAGCTATTCGAGTATGCCGCTTAGCGGGGTAATAAGTGTGAATAATTCACCACCGAAGCTAGCGAGTAAATATTATAGGAGGTGCCCTATGTACGCAATTATTGCAACAGGCGGAAAGCAGTATAAGGTTTCTGAAGGCGATGTTATCAAGGTTGAAAAGCTCGGCGTTGAAGCAGGCGAAACAGTTACTTTTGATCAGGTTCTTGCCGTTAGTGATGATTCACTCAAGGTTGGTGCTGATGTAGCTAATGCTACAGTATCAGCTACTGTAATGGATAATGGCCGTGGTAAGAAGGTTATTGTATATCGTTACAAGAGAAAGAGCGGATATCATAAGAAGAACGGTCATAGACAAGCATACACACAGGTTAAAATTGACAAAATCAATGCTTAATATTGTATGTAAGGTAGTATTATGATCATAGCGACAGTTACTAAAAAGCATAATGAATATTACTCCTTTGAATGTAAGGGACATGCAGAATATGCTGATGCAGGTGAAGATATTGTATGTGCAGCAGTTTCAATGCTTGTTATTAATACAATTAATTCTATCGAGAAGTATTGTGATATTCCATTTGAAGCATCTAACAAGGATTATATTAGTTGGAGATTTCTTGAATCACCTGATGTAAGAGTTAATCTATTAATGGATTCTATGCTTTTAGGACTTAGCACAGTCCGTAAGAACTACGGAGATAATTATTTAAGACTGATAATTGAGGAGGTGTAAACCATGTTTGAATTGAACCTTCAATATTTCGCTCATAAGAAGGGAGTTGGTTCTACCAAGAACGGTAGAGATTCCGAATCCAAGAGACTTGGTGCGAAGAGAGCTGATGGACAATTTGTAAAGGCTGGAAATATTTTATATAGACAGCGTGGAACTAAGATTCTTCCCGGTATTAATGTAGGCCGTGGCGGAGATGATACATTATTTGCAACAGTTGATGGTGTACTCAGATTCGAGAGAAAAGGAAGAGATAAGAAACAGGCTTCTGTATATCCTGTAGAACAGTAATTATTAAGGCTCTAAACATAAGTTTAGAGCCTTTAATTTCTTTAAGGAAAAATGAGTTTCTATGTGTTTCTATTAAATTATAAGGAGAAGTACTATGTTTGCGGACAGAGCAAAAATATATGTTAGAAGCGGCAAGGGCGGAGATGGTCATGTATCCTTCAGACGTGAAAAATACGTCCCTGATGGAGGCCCTGATGGCGGTGATGGTGGAAAAGGCGGAGATGTTATTATAGAAGTTGATGAAGGCCTTAATACACTTACTGATTTTCGCCATGTCCGCAAATATTGTGCACAGGATGGTGAACCCGGTGGCAAGCGTAATTGCAAAGGTAAAAGTGGTGAAGATATTGTAATAAAGGTTCCTCAGGGAACAGTTCTTAAGGATGTAGAAACAGGCAAAGTCATTATAGATATGTCCGGAGATAATAGAAGAGTTACTCTTATCAAAGGCGGAAGAGGCGGTCTTGGCAATCAGCATTTTGCCACCTCTACAATGCAGGCGCCCAAATATGCACAACCCGGTCAACCGGCAATAGAGCTTAATATTGCAATGGAATTAAAGGTTATAGCAGATGTAGGCTTGTTAGGTTATCCTAATGTTGGAAAATCAACATTTTTATCAAGGGTTTCAAATGCCAAGCCCGAAATAGCCAATTATCATTTTACAACCCTTAATCCTCATTTAGGTGTAGTTGTTTTAGATGATATTAATGGTTTTGTAATAGCTGATATTCCGGGACTTATTGAAGGTGCCTCAGAGGGTGTTGGTCTTGGTCATGACTTTTTAAGACATATTGAACGAACCAAGGTTATGATTCATATTGTAGATGCTGCTTCGACAGAAGGCAGAGATCCTATCGAAGATATATATACTATCAATAATGAACTAAAGAAGTATGATGAAGCTCTGGCACAAAGACCTCAGGTTATTGCAGCAAATAAAATTGATTGCATCTTTAAGGATGATAATACACCAGATCCGATACAGCGAATTAAGGATGAATTTGAACCACAGGGAATTAAAGTATTTCCTATCTCTGCCGTAAGTGGTGCAGGAATTAAAGAATTATTATATTCAGTTAAGGATTTACTTAATACAGTGGATTCCACACCTATTGTGTTTGAACAGGAATTTGTAGTTAACAGAGTAGATGATACAAACGCTCCATTTACAGTAGAATATGACATAAAGGATAGAGTCTATAAGGTTGAAGGTCCTCGTATTGAAAAAATGCTTGGATATACCAATCTTGATGCCGAAAAGGGCTTTACCTTCTTCCAGAATTTCATGAAAAAGAATGGTATTCTTGAGGAATTAGAAGCACTTGGTATACAGGATGGAGATACTGTAAGAATTTATGGTCATGAATTTGATTATTATAAATAAATTTTAAATGGCGCAAGGGGCAAAAGTCCTATTCAACACCTATGTGTATTACGTCATTTTTGAAACTATTAACACCCATAATATGATACCAGGGTCAAAAGGTCATGCTGACTCGTCGTGCTTGCACGTAAGAGGCTGTATGCACCTTTATGACCCGGCAAAACATGAAAAAGTAGCCATTTTTTGCAGAAAAATGAGCGGATTTTGAATGTTTTGAGGATTTCGAGAGCTCGTAGAGCGGAGAAATCCGGTATCGTTGGGGGCAAAATACCTTTTGACCCCAACATCATAATATTTAATTGAGAAGAAAGGCACTATTATGACAAGCAAACAGCGTGCATATTTAAAGGGACTTGCTTCCAACCTGGATCCAATAGTTCACGTAGGAAAAGCAAGTGTATCACCGGAGGTAATCAATTCAATTATAGAAGCTCTTAACGCAAGAGAATTAATCAAAATTGGAGTACTTAAGAATTGTGCTGATGAACCAAAGGATATAGCTGAAATCATTTCAGAGCGCACCCATTCAACTATAGTTCATGTTATCGGAAAAAAAATTGTCCTATATAAGCCGGATAAGAAAAATCCTAAAATTAAGCTTCCGGTTGATTAAGAGGTGTAATTATGGCTAAAATTGGTATCTTAGGTGGTACTTTCAATCCGATTCATTTAGGTCACCTGTTACTGGCCGAAAATGCTTACGATCAGCTACAGCTTGATAAGGTATTAATTATGCCTACAGGCATTTCTTATTTAAAAGAACAATCTGAGGTTCTTCCGGCAAAAATACGTGCCAGAATGACAGAAATAGCAATAGAAGATAACAGTCATTTTGAAGTATCCTATATAGAAATAAATAAAGAAGGTAATTCTTATACAGCAGATACATTATATAGTTTAAAAAAAGAATATCCTAATGATTCACTATATTTTATATGTGGAGAAGATTCCTTGTACGGAATAGACACATGGGTACGCCCACAGGATATATTTGATAATTGTATTCTTGTTGTTGCCAAACGAACTTTATCAGACAATGATACTTATGATAAAATGAACGAAACGGCAGGATATTTAAAAAGAAAGTATAATGCTAAGATAGTATTTCTTAATACTCCCAATATGGAAATATCTTCCAGTGATATTAGAAATAGATTAGCACATAATCAATCAGTAAAATATTACCTTCCTAACAAACTTATTGAATATATTAAAGATTCAAAATACTATAATAAATAATGCTTAAATAATTGTTACTAATAACAGAGGTGTACTGTGAAAGCAGAAAAAGAAGCAAATGAAAAGCTATTGTATAAATTAATTGAGGAAATGAATGGAGAACTTAAAAAATCAAGATTTCTTCATTCATTGGGAGTATGTTATACGGCAGCCAACCTTGCACAATTATACAATTGTGATGTAACCAAGGCATCTATAGCAGGAATATTACATGACTGTGCGAAAATGTATTCAGATGATGAATTAATTAAAATATGTAATAAAAATAATATTCCTATTAATAAATATGAAATAGATAACGGCTATTTACTTCACGCCAAGGTAGGTTCATTTATTGCCCAAACAAAGTATTCTATTGATGATGAAGAAATTCTAAATGCAATAAAATGGCATACCACAGGTACTACTAACATGACTTTGCTTGATAAAATAATCTTTATATCCGATTACATCGAACCCTCAAGAACGAAGCAACCTAACTTAAAGGAAATAAGAGAATTAGCATTTATTAGTACAAACATTAATTTACCTTTATTAAAAATAATGGATGACACAATAAATTATCTAAAATCAACTGGCAAGGTAATAGATTACGAAACCCTAAAAGCCTATGAATACTACAAACAATTGTAAAAATGTCAAAACAGGAGATATTATGGAAACATTTGATTACTGTAAAACAGCCGCTAAGGCAATGGAAGATAAAAAAGCAATTAATATAAAGCTTATCGACATTAGTGAAATAAGTATAATGGCTGATTATTTTCTAATATGTAATGGTAATAATTCCAATCAGGTCAAAGCAATATGCGATAATATAGCAGAAAAATTACATGAATTAAAATATTCGCCGAAGCAAATTGAAGGTTATGCAACGGCGAATTGGATATTGATGGACTATGGTGAAATAGTAATCCATATATTTGATAAAGAAAGTCGTGAATTCTATGATATAGAAAGAATATGGAGTGATGGAAAGAAAATTACATCCTTCTAAACACACCAAAAACCTTACCAACAATTGTACATTGTTCTACAATAATAGGATCCATGTTGTCATTCTCAGGTTGAAGACGATAATGGTCCTTTTCTTTATAAAATGTCTTAACCGTGGCTGAATCATCAACAAGAGCCACAACAACGTCACCGTTCTTAGCGGTAGAGCATGCTTCAACAAATATCTGATCCCCATCCATTATGCCAATATTAATCATGCTTTCCCCCTTAACCTTGAGCACAAAGGTCTCAGAATTAGGCACAATATCAACCGGTAGCGGAAAGTAGCCTTCAATGTTCTGAGTGGCTAAAATCGGCTGTCCGGCAGCAACCTGACCAATAACAGGAATACTTGTCATTTCCTGTCTGACAAGTTGAAAACTGTCATCAACTATCTCAATTGCTCTTGGTTTTGAAGGGTCCCTTCTAATATACCCCTTATTCTCCAAGGAAGCTAAATGAGAATGTACAGAAGAAGTTGATTTAAGATTAACCTTTTCGCATATTTCTCTAACTGTAGGTGGATATCCTTTTTGCAGAGTAAACTGTTTAACATAATCTAAAATCTCCTGTTGCTTATCTGAAATATTATTCATACCCATACAATCCTCCTAAAAAATATTACTATATAGTATTGAACTAATGTTCCGTACAAATGTTCTGATAAGAGTATAGCATTTATTTATATAAACATCAATGGAAAAAATATATAATATTTATATTTTTCATTTTCGAACAAATTTTCGATATAAGTATTGACAAACAGAACAAACATTCGTATAATCGCTCTTAGAACAGACGTTTGGAATTCAGGAGGTCAATATGAATAATCAGTCAATCTATAACAAGTATTACTATTCAAAGGCACATATTGCAAGAAGAAGAGAAGTGAATCGAGCACGTATTCATCTTGTATTTACTCTTCTGGTCATTACATTATTATTATCTATAATGTTGTTTTCCAAGGTGATTTTTGCCAGCGAACAGAAGACCAAGGAGAATTACAACCCTAAATTGTATACAAGTGTTGTAATCTATAGAGGTGACACACTAACTTCGATAGCACAAAAGCATTATTCTTCTGAATGGATAAATATTGATGATTATATATGCGAAATCGAGTCAATAAATCATATTAGTTCTAATGACAAGCTGATTCCTGGCAATTATATAACTATTCCGTATTATACTGAAGGCACAATCTGACCCGGTCAATCATTAGCTGTATAGAAAGTTACTATTTTTCTCTGTTACCGGTTCAGGTCAGAACAACAGTAACACCAGAACAATGTTTTCAAAATAATTATACAATTTACTCAGAATATCAGAAATTCCATTCATTAGTTTAAGTCCCTGATATTACATATTCTTCTTGCAATTATTCGCGCAAAGTGTCACAATATAGGCATAATATGACTTTTATAAATACAATAACGCCTCATCGTAATTTTCTGCGAGATGCGCATTACACTTTTAAGTTCGACATATTCAAGTGTTCATCTCTGCAATCCACCTGAGGCTAATCTTTGTGGTTGATTGAGCCCTTCTGAAACTAATTAGTCACCTCACCTACGCGAACATTAGAGCAGGGGTGAAGCTATGACTGAGGTATACATTTTAATAGGATGGTTTAAGATTGAGATTTAAAAGTGGGTTAAAAATATTATTATCAATTCTCATTATTGGACTAGCCGGTGGGTTGGTTAGTTTTATCATGTTCAAAACCAACAGTTATCCCCAGGGCAACGACATATACGGTCACTTGTTTAAAATAAAAACACTGTATGAATCAATTTTAAACGGTCAATTTTTTCCACTATATACAAGAAACTGGTACAGTGGTATTGAACTCTTTAGATATTGGCCACCCTTGTCTTATTATTTCTATTGTGTTTTTATGTTTATAACATCAGGTGACATATATGTTTCCTTTGTAATTTTTACATTTTTTTCTTTTTTTATTGGCGGAGCGGGACTGGTATTATTTGGTTATCGCGAAAACAGATTGACTTTATGCACAGTATTGGGCATATTGTACTTTCTTCTTCCCGATAATATGCGTGTATTTTATGGTGAAGGCAATATCCCACGTATTTTTATTACAATGCTTTTACCATATTTTTTCTTTTTCCTGTGTGATTTTGTTATACATAAGAAAAAATATGCAATAATTCCGCTAACCTTTGTTACAGTATTAATTGTTTTTTCCCATATAATGATTTCTGCCATGCTCGGTATATCTGCATTTCTGTTTTTATTATTATATTCCTTATGCAACAAGGAATATAAATACAGCTTGGTCGCTTTGTCTGATTTGGTTGCATCTTATTTAACAGCAGGTATTATATTAATTCCCGGACTAATAGGGGGAGTTGTTACCCAGAATTCTTCAGCTTCTCAGGAAACTTCCAGTGACTGGAGTCAATGGGCATATATTTCTCTTAATCCATTTAATCGTTTTTCTGATTTACAATTATTTTATTTCGGTCTTTCTATATTTATTGTGATAGTTCTTGGAATAATAACCTTTAGAAAGTCGACATTACCCGGCTTTTTATCGGCATTAATAATTTATTTTGGCACAACAATGGTTGTATTACCTATTGTTTCAGCACTTCCAATGAGTCAGGTATTCTGGATGATAAGGTTTATACCTATGGCAGAAATGTTATTTCTAATATCCCTCATATATTGGAAGGATTTAAAGAAAATAGTATTAATTATATTTTTGTGCATTATTTTTCTGGATTCCATCATTTCCTTAAGATTTATAATATATCAACTTCCTTCGGTTCCGGAACAGGAAGCAGAGCTTGAGGAAAGATTTCTATTAGATGAAGCCTGCAATATTACCTCTAATAGACTTGCAATATTGGATTTAAGTAATATTGGATCATATCCCTCCTATGTAATCATTAAGAATAACAGAAATGTAGATTATTTATTTGGTTGGGCATATCAGGGTGCATATACAATAAAAGAAATCGTAAATCTTAACGAAGCTTTAGAAAAAAGATCCTTTGCATACGTATTTGATCGCCTTATTAATTATGGCTGCGATACTGTAATCATTAAAAAAGATGAGGTACCAAGGAATTACAGCTACATGCTTGAAATGGCAAAAAAATATGGTTACAAAACCATAAACGACAATAGTGATAGTCTTTTATTAAAAAAATATACAGAATATGAAAAATATGGCACAATATCTAATTACGAAAATGTATGTATTGGAAAAAGTTCAGAGTATTTATGCTTTTTATATCCATCCTTTAAAAAATTAAGAGACGATTATCTGGATAATTATACCTTCGACGATTTAAAAAATTATAAAAAGATTTTTATTTCAGGTCCCAGCTATAAGTCAGGTAATAAAGAATATGTGGAGGAATTAATCCAAAAATTATCAGATAACGGAACAAAAATATTTATTGATATGAATAATCTGCAAGATGATTTATCTGCAGGTCGTAATTCAATTTTAGGAGTTTATGCACAAACAATAACATTTACCGATAAATTCCCTATATTGGAAATGAATAACGGTAACCAGTTCCGACTAAGACTTGATACTGATAAATATCCCGAATGGAGAACAGTATATTTCTCTAATCTAAAAAAGGTTATTAAAGCATCTGAATACTCAGAAGGAAAAAAACTGGCCTACCTTGGTTCAAGTCCTAATGAAAATATTATTTTTATCGGACTTAATCTTGTTTATTATTGTTCCGAAAATCCACTGGAAAGTACTGATTTATACGCATTTTTGGATGAAGTATTCGAAGAGCCAAGAGAAGATACACCTGAAAAAACATTTGTACCAATTAATATTGAATATGGTAAAAATGAAATTAGAGTTAAATCTGATTATGATAATGTCGATATAAATATTGCTAATATTGACAGCTTTACAAGCACTAAAGACTTAGGCAAAGAGACCTTCGTAAATGTAAATAAGGGTGAAACAATAATTAAGATTATTTATCCACATTTAAAGCTATCACTATTAGTTTCCTTTGTAGGTTTATTAACAAATATTTCCATTTGGTTATTTATATATTTTTGTCCCGATTGGTTTGAACACAAGAATTTGTTTAGAAGGAGAGAATAATTATGTTAAACAATAAATTATTACGAAGAATTATATCATTAACAGTATCAGCCATAATTATTCCATCAAATATTGTCTATGCTTCAGATAACATAGATTTATTAGATGATTCATCTATACAGCTTGAAGACAGTAATAATGACATACTTATGATAGAAGATGACCCATCAGAGACTAATTCAGATAGTATTACTATGGAAGACGACATACTAAATAGTAGTATACTCATGCCATCCATAACAGGACTGTCCAGAGATGAAGCCATAAATAAGTTATCCCAAGCAGGAATAGATATTGCAGATATTATCTTTAAATATACTAATACAGATACGTCTGAAGAAGATACTGTCTTGTCCCAGTCAATATCAGCCGGAACAACAATTAACCAAAATGATATAATTCAAATAGAATTAGCTGCAACTCCTACCGAAATTACCCCCGAATCTAGTGTTATGTGTTTATGGGATCATTACGAAATATGCAAAAACAATGCCGATCCTCCCACTATCGATAATGGCACATGGAATGATTATCCTTGTAGTTATGAATTTAATTGGGATAATTCAGAAAGCTGTTGGTATTGGGGAATATGGGGTGGTAATGGTAATCTTACCGGATATACTACTCAAGCAGGTACCTATGATGCAAATGTACGACATAAGATGTGTATGTACTGCGATGGTACAAATGTATCGCTGTACATTAAATATGCAGCTTGTTACGGAGCTCCTGGTAATGGTGATGATTTTAATTTCTATATTGATAATCAACCGGTTAAATTCTACGTTGTATATTCCGATACCAAACAATCCCTATGTGCTAACAGAGCTCCCGGAACCTATGATGTAACAATTCTCCATGAGAATAAATATCCTTCAAGTTGGGAAGCCTTGGGTGCTACAGGTAAAATGGTTATTCACAAGAATAATATTAACAACGAACTTGAAATAAGTATTCCTCTTGAACAATTCAAAAAGCAAAATAAAAAAATCAATTTAAATAGTTTTTCAAAAATTGATTTCTTTACACCTAATTTAATGTATCGTCATATTAATTGTGGTGGAGCAAGTTCCGGACCTATTGGTTTTATTATTATAGCAATAGTAATGTTTGGTGGAGCTTATATATACAAGTCAAAAAAAGACTTAAATGCAGCTCTGTTAGTATCCGAAACTTAATGTCTATTTTCAACAGGAGTAATTCATGAAATTACAATCCGGTTCCTTCCAGGGATATAAAATGAATTATAAATTCAATGCAAGCCATAATTTTTCAAAAAAAATTGAAGGACGTCATGCACATACTTTTTGTGTTGACCTTTTCATAAGGAAAAATAATAACAGCTTTGTTGAATTTACAACCTACGAAAAAAGAATACAAACCTATTTAAAAAAGTATAGAGGACAATACTTAAATAAAATGATGGAATTTGAAAATGAAATTCCAACCTTAGAGGCAATATGTCGTAAATTTTTCATAGATATAGACGACATATTCAAAATGGGAAATGATTTTACTCTTGTACGTCTAGAAATAGGGGATAACCCCATAAGTTCCGTTTCCGTTGGTGAGGAAATTATTATAAACAGTTCGAATTTATTTATACCTATAGAATCTTTTCAAAAATACAAAAAACTGGTTTCTAAAATTAACAAGATAAGGATAGAAGAAAATAGTCATGGCAGTGAATAAAATTCTATTGTTATATTTAGTTTTTCTTTTATGGATATATATATTATATGTTTTGCGTAAAGAGAAGCTTACTGCATTTCGTTTTATGATTGGCTCCTCCGGTTTTTTTTGTTTTTTATTTATAATTTTTAAGAATGTAATTGCCACAGCTTGTGCCTATGTTCTTGAATCAATTCTATTATTCTTAAGTAAATTCTTTAGTTTTTATACAGTATATATGAACTATAATATGATATTTATAAACAACAAAGAAGCAGCTATATCACTTGTTATCGATTATGAATGTTGTGGTGTTATTGAAATATTAGTATCTACATCTATAATAATGTTTTTTCCACTGTTTAAGCTCAAGAAGAAAATCATATGTTCTGCTATAGGAATTGCATATATCACACTAGCCAATACAATACGATTGTTATGCGTATCATATGTTATTTATATTAAAGGAAATAATTATTATTATCTCGCCCATTCAATTGTTGGTAGAATCGTATTTTATATACTAACAGTAGTATTTTATTTTTATATGTTATCCTGGCAACAGATTAAAAATCAGAGAGTAGGCAAGTTTGATTATAACTAGTATTATTTATTTCGACTATTTTTCCAGATTTAATCACAGTTGTATTTTTTTACACGGTTCTTTAGTAAGTAACACTCGTTTTTGCTCAAAAGCTTTATATTATTCCTTTTTTGCATTTATATTTATTCACAAGATATCCCTAGAATATAATATATTTTTTAATGGTGATTATATGTTTGATTATCTTAACAATCATATTATGAATAATGCTTTATTATTTTGGCTTGGGTGGGTTATTTTACCAATACTAACAGAGTTTATTCCTTCTTGCGGTAATTTTATTATTCTTGTAATTAAGAAAATTATTCTTCATAATCACCCTAATTCCATTGATTTTTTTCCAAGAATATCAATTATTATTCCTGTTTATAATTCAGCCGATACGCTTCGTGGATGTATAAAATCCATTAATGATTCTTCATATAGTAATGAATATATTGATGTAATATGTATAGATAACGGGAGCAAAGATAATTCATTTAAGATATTCCAGAAATGTCAGCTTGAGTTTCCCACACTTTCATTAAATTGGTTACATTCTGCTCAAGGTAAATCAAAAGCATTAAATATGGCCATTTTTAATAGTGAAGGAAAATATATTATTAATATTGACAGTGATGGTAAATTAGAAGAGCATGCATTATATAATATTGTAAAAAAGTTTGAAACCAACAAGAATATCGACTGTATGACAGGAGCTATTCTTATTGATCCAGAATTAATAGAGCAAACTCCGGCAGGATTTCTTAAAATTTTCAGGAAAATAGAATTTCTAGAATATTGTCAGGCTTTTCTTGCAGGACGTAATTTTCAGTCAGTAACAGATTCAATCTTTTCTTTATCAGGTGCATTTTCTGCCCTCAGAAAATCAACTCTTATTAAAACTCGACTATACAACTACGATACTATATGTGAAGATGCTCATTTAACCTTTCAGGTAAAGGAATTACTCGGAAGAAAAGTATCTCTCTGTGAAGATGCGATTTTTATGGTGGATCCTATTGATAATATAAACAAATACTATACACAACGCCAAAGATGGCAAATAGGTGAACTTGAGGTTGCTAAAATGTTCATCTTAAAGAAGATGAAAAACCCATTTAAGATTTTTTTTAACAGCTCAACAAAGCTTATTATAGAAGACCATACATTAACCTTTGCTAAATTCATCTGGTTTTTCGTTCTTTTAATTCTATGTATGACAAACAGTATGTTTAAAATAGTATTTTTATCATTAGCAGCAATATACGTATTATGCTTTATTACTAATTTTTTATTTGGACTAAATATTATTAATTTCTTAAAGCCCTTTAAAGAAATTAGAAGCTATTACATTAAAAATATAGTATTCCTAATATTCTTACCACTATATAACTTTTTTGCATTTCTGGTAAGATTTTGTGGAATTATTAACTCCATTAGCCGAAAAGCATCCTGGAAAACAAATACTTTTACAGAAGAAATGATTGGCATCAAAAATAGAATAACGAAAAATTTTGACTTTATAATAGTAATACGTGACTTTTTTAGAAATATACTTGAAGTAAACAATGAACCCTCGATTAAAGTTAAAGATATTTAAAGTATAACCGATATAAACAATAGTTGTGTGTACCTTAGTGATAATTGCATAATGTTACTGTTCATTCCCTGACCGGTAACGGAACAACAATATTATTCTAATCCGGAGTCATAAATGATATATCAGTATAAGTATAAATTCTATCTTAATGCGTCACATTATATTATTATCAACAAGAAAAAAGGTGAAACACATTCACATTGTTTTGAGTTGGTATTAAATGTAACGTCTAAAAAAGAGGGATTTTTTGTAAAATTTAACGATGTGGAACACGAAGTTGATAGAATACTAAGTAGATATCAGGATAAATTATTAAATGATGTATCACCCTTTGATGTCATAACCCCGACACTCGAAAATATTTGTGAATACTTTAAAACAGTGTTCTTTAAGAGATTTTCAGAACTTGGATTTCTTCTCTTAACCATTGAAATATCCGAAACACCATCTCGTTCATACATATTAAATGTTATAGATAGTGTTATAAACAGTGCAGAAGAGGGCATTGACATTAATTCAATAGCAAACAATCAACAATTTTTAAGTAATATTAATTCAGACTTATTTTACGTCAATTCCGATACAGAGGATGATGTAGATGATAATTTCATCAATAAAGGCAAAAATATAATTAACAAAACACTAAATAATGTGCTAACAATAGTTAGGCATAAACCAAATTAATAATATTATATGATACCAGGGTCAAAAGGTCATGCTGACTCGTCGTGCTTGCACGTAAGAGGCTGTATGCACCTTTATGACCCGCCAAAACATGAAAAAGTAGCCATTTTTTGCAGAAAAATGAGCGGATTTTGAATGTTTTGAG
>JAZQOI010000072.1:0-40116 GCA_045627745.1 Lachnospiraceae bacterium
TTCGTTTACTGTTCCATCATTGTAAATAACTTTCATGTCTTTTCTCCTTTTGCGTCTCCCCTACAACAGGAGCGCGCTATTAAATGCGTAGCAATGCTACAGCAAGTGCAAAATAAATTGTAAGACTTATGGCATCTACCAGAGTAGTAATCAGCGGTGAAGCCATAATTGCAGGATCAAGGTTAAGTTTCTTGGCTCCCATGGGAAGCAGACAGCCCAATGACTTGGCAATAATTACCGTTGCATATAAGCTGAGCACTACGGTGAGTGAAACCAGTTCCTTACCCGGATACTGAATCATCAGTCTGACAAAATTGACTATACCGAGAACAGCGCCGACGATTACCGCAACTCTCAGTTCTTTCCACCACGCTTTGAGGACATCGGATAATTCAATCTCTCCTACTGCCATACCTCGAATAATGGTTGTTGATGTCTGAGAACCGGCATTGCCTCCGGTATCCATCAGCATAGGAATAAATGTAACCAGTATAGGCAGAACCTGAAATGCTTCTTCGTATTTTGCAAGAATGGTACCTGTAATCATGGAACTGATCATAAGTACAAGCAGCCATGGTATACGCTGTTTGGCAATTTCAAATACTGTTGTCTTGAAATAAGGCTTTTCAGACGGAAGCATGGCAGCCATCTTTTCGAAGTCTTCGGTAGCCACCTCTTCCATTACGTCTACTACGTCGTCGACAGTAACGATTCCGACAAGTCTGTTTTCAAGATCAACCACAGGAAGTGCCATGAGGTCGTACTTATTAAACAGTTCTACGACTTCCTCACGGTCCTGTGTTGTAACCGCCTTTATAACATGAGTATCCATGATAGTCTCAATAAGAGTATCATAGGTATTCATAAGAAGATCTTTGACCGTTACAACGCCTTCCAGGGTTCTCTTATTATCCATGACAAAGCAGGTATAAATAATCTCCTTATCCTCACCATAGGCACGAATATAGGCGAATGCTTCCTCTACCGTCATGGTCTTTTTAAAAGCAATGTATTCTGCAGTCATGATTGAACCGGCAGAATTCTCAGGATATTTCAGAAACTCATTGATCTGAGCTCTTGTGCTCGGAGTGGCCTGCTGAAGTACTCTTTTTACAACATTGGCAGGAAGCTCTTCAAGCATATCAACCGCATCGTCGATCATAAGGTCTTCGATGATGGTATGGAGTTCCTTATCATTAATATCACCGATGATTCTTTCCTGTTCATCAGGTTCAAGGCAGGCAAATACATCGGTTGCGAGTTCCTTCGGTAACATTCGGAACACAACAACCATTTTTTCCGGTTCGAGCTGGCCGATAAACTCGGCCACATCGAATTCGTTCATCTCAGAAAGTTCGTCCTTAAGGATACGGAACTTCTTGTCATCGACAAGCTGCATAAGCTCTTCAGTTTTTAACTCTTTATCTTCCATAACCTATGCCTCCTTTCTGAATGAAATTCTGTAAATTTTACTCAGCGTCTGGTACTTTTTCTGCTGAAAGATCTGACGGACGCATGCTGAGGTCAATTCTTCCGCGCATAGCATCTATCTTGATTACCTTTGCAGTAACCTGATCTCCGATGTTTACTACATCTTCAACCTTAGCGACTCTTCTGTCGGCAAGCTTTGAAATATGAATCATACCTTCCTTGCCCGGTGCAAATTCAACAAATGCTCCAAACTCAAGGATACGTGTAACCTTACCGTTAAGAACCATTCCAACCTCAAGATCGGTTACGATGTTCTTAATAGTTTCGATAGCCTTGGCAATCATCTTCTTATCTGTACCCGCTACGCTGACCATACCGTTATCATCGATATCGATCTTAACGCCTGTATCCTCGATAATCTTATTGATTGTCTTGCCCTGTTTACCGACTACGTCACCGATTTTCTGAGGATCGATGGTAATCTGCTCAATCTTCGGAGCATATTCGTTAACCTCTGCTCTAGGTTCAGAGATACAAGGCCTCATGCAATTGTTCATGATGAAGGTTCTTGCTTCCTTGCATCTTGCAATTGCTCCCTCAACTATAGGACGTGTAAGACCATGAATCTTAATATCCATCTGGATTGCAGTGATACCGTCATCTGTTCCTGTTACCTTGAAATCCATATCGCCGAAGAAATCTTCAAGTCCCTGGATATCTGTAAGAAGAACGAAATCATCATCTGTTTCTCCTGTTACAAGACCGCAGCTGATTCCGGCAACCATCTTCTTAATAGGAACACCTGCAGCCATCAAAGACATACAAGATGCACAAGTAGATGCCATTGAAGTAGAACCGTTAGACTCGAAGGTCTCAGATACGGTACGAATTGCATAAGGGAATTCTTCTTCGCTGGGAAGTACAGGAATAAGTGCTCTCTCAGCAAGTGCACCATGACCAATTTCACGACGACCCGGTCCTCTTGAAGGCTTAGTCTCACCAACAGAATATGAAGGGAAATTGTAATGATGCATATATCTCTTAGTAACCTCATTAGAATCAAGGCCATCAACCTTCTGAACCTCTGATAAAGGTGCAAGAGTAGTAATATCACAAATCTGAGTCTGTCCACGTGTAAACATAGCAGAACCATGAACACGGGGAATAAGATCAACCTCAGCAGCAAGAGGACGAATCTGTGTAATCTCACGACCGTCAGGACGCTTGTGATCCTTAAGAATCATCTTACGGATTGTCTTCTTCTCATACTGATAAATAGCCTCTCCTAAAATAGCAAGCCATTCCTCATTATCAGCAAACTTCTCTTCACACTTTTCAGTGATATCTCGAATATTGCCTTCTCTAACCTGCTTGTCATCGGTAAATACTGCAACTTCCATTTCTTCCGGAGGGCAGACTTCCTTGATTGCAGCAAATAATTCCTCAGGAATAGCACAGCTTGTGTATTCATGCTTAGGCTTACCAACCTCTGCAACCATCTTATTAATAAATGCAATAATCTCCTGATTAATCTCATGAGCCTTGTAAATAGCCTCAATCATCTTTGCTTCAGGGATTTCATTAGCACCTGCTTCAATCATAATAACCTTCTCAGCAGTTGAAGCAACGGTAAGATTAAGATCACCATTCTTCCACTGTTCCTGTGAAGGGTTAACAATAAATTCGCCATTAATCATACCAATCTGTGTTGTAGCACAAGGACCACAGAAAGGAATATCCGAAATACTTGTAGCAATTGCAGAACCAAGCATTGCAACAAGCTCAGGACGACACTCGGGATCAACAGATAAAACAAGGTTGTTAAGAGTACAGTCATTACGATAATCCTTAGGGAAAAGAGGTCTCATAGGACGGTCGATAACACGGGCTGTAAGAACAGCATTTTCAGACGCCTTACCCTCTCTTTTATTAAATCCACCCGGAATCTTTCCTACAGAATACATCTTCTCTTCAAATTCAACACTAAGTGGAAAGAAATCGATTCCTTCACGTGGCTTCTCAGAAGCAGTAGCAGTACAGAGAACTGTTGTATCACCATAATGCATAAGAGCAGCTCCGTTAGCCTGTTTAGCGACACGACCTACATCAACTGTAAGAGTACGTCCGCCAAGTTCCATTGAAAAACTTTTGTACATAATAGTCTCCTTTTCTATAATTATTTAAGCAGAAGATAATGTACCGAAACTACTGAGCTGACAATAAATATTATCCTGATTTCCCACATCTTCTCTGTGTCAATGAAGCGAAATATCCAATTCCGTTTATTATCACCTCAGTGGTCTCGGGTAGCTCTTCTGCCAAGTTGCCAAAACCTTAAAAGTAACAGTCGAATAACCAAGTGCGTAAACACCTTGTCTATTCTCCTTGTCGCCATAACAATACAAAATGCAAACATAGCGGTTCACCATAGTGAACAGCTACGTTTGCATTACAATAATCAAACAAATTATTTTCTAAGACCTAACTTCTCGATAAGTGTACGATATCTCTCAATATCTACCTTCTTAAGATATGCAAGAAGACCACGTCTCTGACCAATCATCTTGTACATACCTCTTGCTGAGTGATTATCATTAGGATTAGCCTTAAGATGCTCTGTAAGCTCCTTAATTCTCTCAGTAAGAACAGCAACCTGTACCTCAGGTGAACCTGTATCTCCTTCTTTTCTGGCATAAGCCTTCATAATTTCTGTTTTCTTTTCTTTTGATATCATTTCTTTTCCTCCTAAAATCGGGTATTACCCATATATATGCCAAATACCAAGAACAAGGTCGGAATTCCTACGTCCTAGCATCGGTCGCAACAAAAAATATTCTACCATACCTTGATTTTATTGTAAAGAGTCAAATCAAGCCTCTACCATCCTTTTGTCCTTAACAGAAGCCTTAAACGCTTCCTCCGGGTCATTGTCCACAGCAGAAAATGCGATATTGGTTGCATGATCTGCCACACGCTCTAAGCCTGACACAATATCTGAGAACAACATACCTGCCTCCGGAGTACATTCATCTCTCGTAAGTCTGTCAATATGCTTCTGTTGAAGCTCTCTTTCCTTTTCATCAATGGCATCCTCAAGAGAAAGAATATCTCTGAGATGATCATCATTTCCGGTAGAAAACATTTCTATTGAGAAGCGAACCAGTGTATTAACCATATCCAGCATATCACCAAGTTCCTTCATGGCATCCTTACTAAAATTCGTTCCCTTCTCAATACGGCTTTTGGCTGAATCAGCTACATTCTCAGCATGATCGCCAATACGTTCAATATCATTTACAACATGGAACAGACCACCTATACTATTCGCATCATCTACCGGAAGATTGGTCTGACTGATTTTCACAAGATAGTTGGTAATTTCGTGATTAAGGAAATTAATATTCTCTTCTACCCTGTATACCTCAGCAATATCATCTTCATCCAGAGTAATCAGCGCATTCATAGCTCTGTTAAGATTCTCAGAAGCAAGAAGTGCCATTCGCTCAAGCTCATTAGTAGCCTCAAGCACCGCTGTAGCAGGTGAGAAAATATTCTTACCACCTATATACTTAAGCTGTAGCTGTTCTCTGTAATTAACCTTCTCATCCTCTCCACGTACAAAGATATATGTTAGCTTAACAATCAGTCCGGAAAACGGAAACAGTACAACAACCTGGAAAAGCTTAAAAATGGTGTGGGCATTTGCAACACATCTTCCCAGATTATTTCCTGACATTTTATGTAACAGGTTCACTACAAAATCCATTCCGAATATCAAAATCACATACATTATAACAGTACCTATGATATTAAACAAAAGATGTATTAAGGCTGCTCTTTTTGCCATCTTCTTACCTGAAAGTGACGCAAGCATAGCAGTTGCACAGGCACCAATATTACAACCAAGAATAATAAATAAACAAATTGGAAGTTCTAACAAGCCTTGACTTGCCATAAGAAGAATAATACTGACAGTAACAGAAGAACTCTGAATTATTGCAGTAACAATCGTACCAATCAGAATCGCAAATATGGGATTAGACAGAGAACCGAAGAATGCAGGAACTGCAGGTATCTCTTTTACATTTGACATGGCATCCGACATAATCGAAAGACCCATAAACAAAATACCAAAGCCGGTTAATATTTCACCGCACTTCTGTATCATATCCTTTTTAATAAAACAAAACATTATAACTCCGAGAAAAACAAAAGCCGGAGCATATTCAGAAAGATTAAAGGATACAAGCTGTGATGTAACTGTAGTACCAATATTGGCACCAAGAATTACTCCAACCGCCTGAGACAAATTCATAATTCCCGAATTAACAAAAGTAACTACCATAACCGTACAGGCACTGGATGATTGAATAATACCGGTAAAAATAATACCTACTATCATTCCTGTAAACCTATTGGTGGTAAAAATCTCAAGAATCTTTCTAAGCTTGGCACCGGCAGCATTTTCTATTCCTGAGCTCATAAGACTCATTCCAAATAAAAAAAGTCCCAATCCGCCGGCCAAAGTAATAAGTATTGATGCAACCATAGCAACTCCTTATAATCAATTGAACTTAAACCATTTTTAATTGTAAATTATATATAATCAAGTTACAAGGCGTTTGACCAATAAATAAGAAGTTTGTCAAATCTTTATAAAACAAATTAAAAAAGCAAATCTGATTTGTCTGTTTTGACAAACCGGTTTGCTCAATAAAAAACACTAAACTATATATTTTTCTTATGCCACCTTCGCCCCTTTTCAATATCCTTTGCCATCTGCTCCTTAAGGGCCTGCACCGATTCAAACTTTTTCTCAGGTCGCAGGAATTCACATAAACTGACGTACAGACTGTCCCCATATATTTCATCATCAAAATTATATATATATGTTTCAACACCTATTACGGGCAATGCTACTCCATCATCACTAACAGTCGGTTTAGACCCAATATTGGTAATTGCCTTATACTCTCTACCCATATGCTTAACAGTCGAAAAATACACACCACTCTTAGGTAAGAGCTTACAGGCCTCAGGTATCATATTAATAGTAGGCATTCCCAGTGTCCTGCCTATTTTTCTTCCATGTACCACCTCACCATAGAAAAAAAACGGATACAGAAGCATTGTATTTGCTCTACTGATTTCACTGTTCTCAATATATTTCCTGATATTTGTAGAACTTATTTCACAATTATCCTGCCATAATTTCTTAATAACAACTGTATCATAATAATATTGTTCTCCAAGCGTTCTAAGAAGCTCTGCATTTCCCAGCCCCTTATATCCGAAGCTACAGTCTTCACCCACAACAACAGCCTTCATCCTCATTGCCCCTATAAGATAGTCCTCAACAAAGCTCTCAGCAGGTATTGCAGCTGTTACTTCATTAAAAGGAAATTCGATAAGATAATCAACGTACAGCTCTTCAAAAATTCTTCTTTTCTCAACATTTGTAGTAAGAACGTGTCTGTCAGCACTAAAGAAAACCGATGCAGGAGGAACATCAAAAGTAAGCACCGCCATCTTAAGACCTGCCTTTTTATATTCAAGCATTTTCTTAAGAATCTTGCCATGCCCCTTATGTATCCCATCAAATTTACCAATTGCAACCACCGTATCCTCAGGTAGTTTAAAATCAATTCGTCCTGATATAATCTGCATAATTCTCTCAATTCCTATCTATAGAAACATTTTATATGGCTTATATTCACCATTACAGAAGCTGTACAAGCCGGCAAAAGTATTATTGGAAAAATACACTCTGAAATATTTACCACTAAGCTTAGAAAGTATTCCGTCTCCATTCTCAGCCCTCTTTTGGTTAATCCTTTTATCTACCAAATCATCAGAGAATTTATTACCATTCTGTAACAGCTTATCTCCAATGGGATTAATAATAAGTCCCTCAAGAGAAGAAAACATTTCATCAACACTGCAAACATATCTGTCTATTTCACCGGCTGCCACAATTTTCTCAATGTCCGCCAGCTTTAACGCATCAGAAACAGAAAACACATCAACTCTGACTCTTTCAAGCTCCCCCATTGTAGCAAAGCATCCAAGCTTTCTACCTATGTCATCAATAAGTGTCCTAATATATGTACCCTTTGAGCAATGAACCTTAATAGACACCCTTGGTAATGATATATCAGTAACCGAAATAGAATGAATTATTACTTTTCTGGGTTTTCTTTCTACCTCTATACCTTTTCTTGCCAAGTCACAGAGCTTCTGTCCATTGACTTTTATTGCTGAATACATAGGCGGTATCTGCTCTATCTCTCCAAGAAAGCTCTCAACTACTGCCACAATCTCATTTTCAGAAACCTTTATCTCATTTTCGCAAATGACATTACCGCTTATGTCCTGAGTATCTGTAGCCTTTCCCAAAATCATTACAGCCTCATATTCTTTGCTTTTGTCTGTAAGAAGATCACATAATTTTGTGGCATTACCAAGACACACGGGCAACACCCCCGTAGCGTCAGGATCAAGTGTGCCCGTGTGACCAATTTTCTTCTGTTTAAGGATTCCCCTTAATTTGGCAACCACATCAAAGGAAGTATATCCCTTCTCTTTATAAACATTTATCACGCCATTCATTGGGTTTCATCCTCTTTAAAAAGCTGTTTTTCTATTTCTTTTGATAAATTATTAATTACATCATAGGAGGTTCCGTTCATTTCCACTCCGGCAGCTCTGTCGTGACCTCCTCCGCCAAAAGCAACTGCTACATCAGCAACATTAACCTTGCCGTTAGAACGCATTGATACCTTATATCGTAGGGTTTCAATCTCATACATAAAGATTGCCACCTCAACACCTCTTGTATTCTGAAGCTGATTAACAATCCCATCAAGATGCTTTGGCAGAACGTTATAAAAGCTCATCATTTTTCTGTCAACTGTACTGACAATACACTTTCCATCCATGAACAGAATACTCTCAAGAAGAGCTCTTCCCAATATCTGATTCTGAACATAGGACTTCATATAGAAGGTCTCCTGGATAATTCTTGGTCCATCAAAATCATACTCGCAAAGCTCACCCACTATTCTAAAGCTTTCCTTACTCATATTACTGTACTGGAATACTCCCGAATCATGAACAATTCCGGAATAGAGACATTCAGCCACATCCTTATCAATATAACGCTTGTCAAATACACCATACAGAACCTCACAGGTAGAACAGGCATCCGGCTTATTCTCATTAACGTCCGCAAAACCGGGATTAGACTCATGATGATCAATACATATGGTCTTCTTGGAGGTTTCAAAATATGTAAGAGCAGGTCCCAGTCTGTCAATTGAACTTGCATCCACACTAATAAAAACATCATATGGATCGCATAGATTATATGACATATTCATTTCATCATATCCCTTAAGGTATGAAAAAATAGTAGGTGGATTACTCTCCATATATACCACAACCTCTGCCTCAGGCAGCGCATTCTTAATATATGCCTGCAACCCCAGACAGGAGCTAATACAATCTCCATCAGGACGAATATGACCTGCAATTGCTATTCTATTTACATTTCCTATTTCTTCAAGCAGATTCATAAAGCTTTCCTTTCCGCTAAATTCATTAAAACTTGACCCCTACACTTAGTATAGAGTAGTGGGCATCTCAAGCTGAGATATAATTAAAATCAAGCTATTCAGTCTGATTATTTTCAGATTGATGTGACAGCACTTCATCAATCATCTTTGACATATGCATACCATATTCAGTAGAAGTATCTTCAACAAAGGTCAACTGAGGAGTGTTCCTGAGATTAAGATTGGCAGCCAGTTCATGACGCAAAAAACCTTCTGCACTCTTAAGTCCCGCCATTGTATCCTTTCTTGTCTTTTCATCTCCAAGAACAGAAATATATACCTTACAGGTTTTAAGATCCGGTGCAACATAAGCATCAGTAACACAGGTCATGGGTGCGATACGCGGATCCTTAATCTCACCGCGTATCAGATTAGATAATTCTCTCATAACCTCTGAATTTATTCTTGTATTCTTAATACTGTTTTTTCTCATTATCTTGGTACCTCTACCATTACATAAGCTTCTACTACATCAAGCTCAGAAAACTCGTTGAATTCTTCGAATACCAGACCACATTCAAATCCGGTTTTAACTTCCTTAACATCATCCTTAAATCTCTTAAGTGAAGCAAGCTTACCTTCGTAAATCTGTTCACCTTCATGAGTAATACGCACAGAACATCCTCTCTGGAATACACCGTCAAGCACGTATGAACCGGCAATATTACCAACGCCTGATGCCTTGAATATCTGTCTGATTTCTGCATGACCGATAACCTTCTCCTCAAATACAGGATCAAGCATACCCTTCATAGCAGCCTCAACATCCTCAATAGCCTTATAAATTACATTATACAGACGAACATCAACGCCTTCTGTTTCAGCTATATTCTTGGCAGTTGCATCAGGACGAACATTAAATCCAATGATAATTGCATTAGATGCTGATGCAAGGATTACATCAGATTCATTAATTGCACCTACGCCACCATGGATGACTTTAACAACAACCTCATCATTTGAAAGCTTAACTAAAGATTCCTTAACAGCCTCAACAGAACCCTGAACGTCAGCCTTAATAATAAGATTAAGTTCCTTAAGATTACCTTCCTTAATCTGAGTAAAGAGATCATCAAGGGACATTTTTGACTTAGTATCATCAAGAAGCTTAACCTTATTCTGTGAAATAAAGGTCTGAGCAAAATTCTTAGCTTCCTTATCATTCTCCGGAGACACAAAAATCTCACCTGCATTAGGAACATCGTTAAGTCCAAGAATCTCAACAGGTGTTGATGGACCGGCTTCCTTAACACGTTTACCCTTATCGTCAATCATTGCACGAACCTTACCATGGCAAGCTCCTGCAGCGATAAAATCACCAACCTTAAGTGTACCCTTCTGAACAAGCACAGTTGCAACAGGTCCTCTTCCCTTATCAAGCTGAGCCTCAATAACAAGACCTCTTGCCTTACGCTTAGGATTAGCCTTAAGCTCAAGAATATCTGAAGTAAGAAGAATCATTTCAAGAAGCTCTTCAATACCCTCTCCTGACTTGGCTGATACAGGAGCAAATACTGTACTTCCACCCCAGTCCTCAGGTATAAGCTCATATTCTGAAAGTTCCTGCTTAACTCGTTCAATATTAGCACTTGGCTTATCAATTTTGTTAACAGCTACAATAATTTCAATTCCGGCAGCCTTGGCATGGTTAATGGCCTCTACAGTCTGTGGCATAACACCATCATCAGCAGCTACAACAAGAATTGCTATATCTGTAGAATTAGCTCCACGCATACGCATTGCTGTAAATGCTTCATGACCCGGTGTATCAAGGAATGTAATTTTCTGACCGTTTACATTAACCACATACGCACCGATATGCTGAGTAATACCACCTGCTTCACGATCAATTACATGTGTCTTTCTTATGGCATCAAGAAGAGATGTTTTACCATGGTCAACGTGACCCATTACACAGATTACAGGTGGTCTCTTAACCATCTTTTCTGTATCCTCTTCCTCCTCCTTAAGCAGCTCCTCTATTACATCAACAATAACTTCCTGTTCACAGAGAATATCGAATTCTACTGCAATTTCCTCAGCCTGTTCATAAGAAATTTCCTGATTAACAGTAACAACCTTACCCTGAAGGAATAGTTTCTTGATAATTACAGCAGGCTGAACCTTCATCTTATCCGCAAGATCCTTAATTGTCAGTGAAGCAGGCAAAGTAATAACCTTAATCTTCTCCTCTTCCTTAACCTCCTGCTGTTTCTCGGTAGGTTTTTCCAGCTTAAGTGTCTTAGCACCCTTAACCTGTTTGCCTCCCTTGAAGCCATCCTCATTCATGAAATTCTGATTATTCTTGTATTTTGACTTTTCCTGACGACGGGATTCTTCACGTCTTAAATCCTTACCGGCACCCTTCTGTTCAGAACCAAAAGCTATGCTGATGCCGTTCTTCTGATTATCACGTCTGTCATTATTTCTGTCATTGTTTCTATCGTTATTTCTGTCGCCTCTGTCATTATTCTTGAAGCTGTTTCTATCGCCTCTGTCATTATTACGGAAATTACGATTATCTTTATTATCGCGTCCTGAATTCTCACGATTGTCCTTTGACTGGAAATTGTTTTTTACTCCCTCTGATCCCTTGTCCTTATATTCTCCAGTTCTTCTATCACCGCGAGAATTATTGCTATCGTTCCTGTTATCATTAGAAACAGGTTGCGTATTAGCTTGAACCTTTTGAATATTTTCTTTTGTCTGCTCTTTAACTGTCTGATTGTTCTCGCCTCCATTCTCTATGGGTTTAACAACAACCTGCTTATTCTTCACTTCTGTCTTCTGCTCAGTTACAACAGGCTTAACCTCTTCCTCACGATTCATCATAACATTTGCAGTTCTTGGAACATTAGGCTTAATAAGCTTCTGCTGCTGTGCAGGTCTAAAGCTATTCTGCTTATTTGCGTTCTGATTCCTGTTAGCGGATGCATTGCCTCCCTGATTGCCGGATGCAGCATTACCTCTCTGTCCGTTCATTTTATTGCCATGCTGACTGTTATGAGGATTGTTTACAATTATGATAGGCTTCTTCTTTTTAGGAGCCTCCCCACTTACAGCAGGCTTCTTCTCTGAAGAAGCCTTTGCTTCCTTTGCAGCATTATCTGTAGTATTTTCCTTTGCCGGTTCTTTTACAGCTTTCTTTTCCGGCTCGGATTTTACTGTCCCCTGTAGACGATTCTTAACCTTAAGCTGTAAATCATCTTCAATCGAAGACTGAGCAGACTTTGCAGTCTCTCCGAATTCCTCAAGGCATACTATAATATCTTTACTTGCAACACCTAATTCTTTTGCAAATTCATGTATTCTCATTTTAGCCAAAAATAACACCTCCGTTATGTTTAAATACTCTGATCAATGATTTTAATAATCTGTGCCGACAGACCCTCGTTGGTAATTGAAAGGGATGCTCTAAATTCCTTACCTATACAGTGTCCGAGTGTTTCTCTGTCTCCGTATACTCTATAGGGGACTTCATAAAAATCACACATATTCCTAAATTTCTTCTGTGTATTTTCTGAAGCATCCTTTGCAACAATCACTAAAAATGCCTGTGCTTCTTTTACGCTTGTTTCAGTCATAAACTCACCGCTGCATACACTTCCTGCCCGCTGAGCCATGCCTATCATCTGTAATGCTTTATCAGGTTTCATGCACTTCTCCTTACAATTGTGCCGTCCAATCACCAATTAATTTCTCAATCGCCTCACTACTAAAGCGAATATGATAGCTCCTTTCAAGTCCATGATTTTTAATAGCTTTGTCAAGACATTCTCTATTCCTGCACAAATAAGCTCCTCTGCCGCTCATATTGCCCTTGCAATCAACCAAAGGTGTTCCGTCCTTATCAAGTACCAGACGAACAAGCTCATTTTTTGCAACAACCTTTCTACAGCCTATACATGTTCTTAAAGGAATTCTTCCTGTCATCTGTTAACACCTCTGGATTAATTCTCGTCCTCATATTCCTCTGTAGATTCCAAATCATCATCTTCAGAAAATTCAACATCGTCGGGCATATCACCATCGTCATATTCTTCTTCATCATCATAGTAGTCCTCAAGACGGAAGCCCGGAGCATCCTTAGCCTGAGTCTCTGACTTAATGTCAATCTTAAATCCTGTAAGTCTTGCTGCAAGTCTTGCATTCTGACCTTCCTTACCAATAGCAAGAGATAACTGTGAATCAGGAACAACTACCTTAGCTGTTTTCTCGTCACCATCAGCAATAACATATACTACCTTGGCAGGAGAAAGAGCATTTTCTATAAGGATACCGGGATTCTCATCCCAGTTAATAATGTCAATTTTTTCACCACGAAGCTCATCAACTATCGCAGACACTCTTGCACCATTCATACCAACACAGGCTCCAACAGGATCCACATCGGGATTATTGGACCATACAGCAATCTTTGTTCTTGATCCGGCTTCACGGGCAATAGCCTTAATCTCTACAATACCATCATGAACCTCTGTAACCTCAGCCTCAAACAATCTCTTAACAAGTTCAGGATGTGTACGGCTTACAAGAATCTTAGGACCCTTTGAGGTATCCTTAACCTCATAAATGTATACCTTAATACGGTCAGTAGGCTTAAGCTTTTCTGATTTAACCTGTTCATTTTCAGAAAGCATAGCATCAGTCTTTCCAAGATCAATAGAAATGTTCTTACCTACGTAACGCTGAACTATACCTGTAACCACATCACGTTCCTTACCAAAATACTGATTGTAAAGAACAGATCTTTCTTCTTCGCGAATCTTCTGAAGAATAACATTTTTTGCATTTGTAGTAGCAATACGACCAAACTCCTTTGACTTTATGTCAACTTCAATCTCATCACCGATTTTAGCTTTTTTCTTAACAAGAATGGCGTCTGCAAGAGCAATTTCCATAACAGGATCCAAAACATCATCCTTGCTTTCCACAACAGTCTTAATGGCATATACTCTGAAATCACCTGTTTCACGGTTAATCTCAACAGTAACATTATCTGCCTTTCCAAAATGGTTCTTACATGCCTGAATCAGAGAATTTTCAATAGCATCAAAAAGTGATTCCTTGCTAATCTCCTTCTCCTTTTCAAGGCTGTCAAGTGCTTCTAATAACTCCTTGTTCATGTTATCCTCCTAGAATTAATATATTTTTGTAATCTTACTTAAAAATCAACTGAAAGACTGACCTTGGCACACAGGCTCTTTGCTATAATCTTCTCTTCCTCGCCAAGCTTAATTGTAAGGTTGTCCTTGTCGAAGGAAATAAGTTCACCTGTCAGTTCCTTAGTACCATCAAGTGGCTTATACAGCTTAATATCAACATCACAACCTATTGAACGTTCATAGTCCTTATCTTTTTTAAGGGTTCTTCCAAGTCCCGGTGAACTAACCTCTAATATATATGCATCCTCGATAAAATCATCCTTATCGAGCTCGTCAGAAAGTGCTCTGCTGACAGTGACACAATCATCGATTGTGATACCGCCCTCCTTATCAATATAAGCTCTAAGATAATAGTCGGCGCCTTCCTTTACATACTCCACATCCCATAAATAAAAATCATTCTTTTCAAGAATCGGCTCCAGTAATTTTACAGTTTTTTCTTCGTATTCTTCTCTTTTTGACATATATGCTCCTATTTAATACCAAGTATAAATTGCACATAAGAAAAGTGGACTTCTGCAAGCCCACTTTCAACATAAACAATATTAACATAATGTATATTAGCACCAGTATATAGCAAAATCAAGTACCATTTACAATTATTTTCTCACATCATATAACCAGGGATTTTCAAGAAGATAATCAACCGTCCTCTCAATTGCTTCCTTAATAGTAAGCTTGGGAGTCCAGCCTGTGCTTCTGATTTTGGCAGTGTCAAGGAAAATAAACGGGCTGTCCCCTACCCAGCCTCTCTTGCCACCTGCATACTGAAATTCAGGATTAAGACCCATTTTACCTGCAATATAGCCTGCTGAATCCTTAACCTCACAATACTCATCTGTTCCAAGATTGAAAATATTAACGCCACAATCTGAGGAATTAATTGCAGAAAATATAGCATCAAGGCAGTCCTGAATATATAAATATGACTTTCTCTGATGACCGTCTCCAAGAATCGGTAAATGCTCAGGGTCAGCCTTAAGCTTCTTAACAAAATCAAAAACATGACCATGAGGATATCTCTCTCCCAAAAGAGAAACAAATCGGAAAATATATCCTGTAAATCCATAGCCTTCGCAATAAGAGGAAATCAAGCCCTCTCCAAAGGTCTTAGATGCTGCATAAAGAGATGTCTGAACAGGGAACGGTGCATCCTCGGGAGTGGGGAATACCTCAGGCTCGCCATACACAGAACCGGTAGATGAAAAAGCAATCTTCTTAACACCATTTGCTCTCATAGCCTCAAGAACAGATAGAGTTCCCTGAGCATTCTGAGTAAATACATAATCAGGGTGTGCAAGATTATCCTTAATATCTGCATTGGCAGCAAAGTGAAACACAAAATCCACGCCCTTCATGGACTCTGTCAGAAAATCTCTGTCAAGAATATCTCCTACTACTAATTTAAAATTGGGATTCTTCTTAGCATCCTCAAGAAATCCCTCTACGCCTGTAGACATATTATCATAAGCAACAACCTCATGTCCCATTCCTAACAATCTGTCAACCATGCTCGAACCAACAAATCCGGCACCACCCGTTACAAAATACTTCATATCCTACCTCCATAATGTACATAATTAATATATCTTAAAACACTGTTCATTACAAAATCAAAAAATGATTACTAACGAAATTCCATAAAACTGCTACAGCTCAGTCCCTGAATAGTAACATATAACACACTACACCATATAGTACAATAATTCCCTGCAACATACAAGAACTAAAAAGGGAGGCAATCACGCCTCCCTTAATTCCTATGCTCTGAATCTTTGTTCGCCTACTATTCCGATAATATCTGACAACCTGTTAATATTGAAGGTTGACTTATGGCAGTTAACAGCATCTCCTATAGCCGCCGAGAGCATTCCTCCCGCAACCGCTGCATCTATTCCCGATTCCGAATCTTCTATTACAAGACAGGTTTCAGGCTTACTGTTAACGAACTCTGCCGCCTTAAGAAACACTTCGGGATCAGGCTTGGATTTCGTTATATTGGTTCCATCTGAAATCGCATCAAATGCATCAGACAAGCCCACTCTTTCAAGAATATATTTGGTATTCTTGCTTGAAGAACCTATAGCTATTTTATAGCCCAGCTCTCTAAGTGTTCTCAATGTATACCTTACGTTTAAAGACACATCCTCAGGTGTCATATTTGCAAGAAGTTCTCTGTAATAATCATTCTTGCGGGTTGCAAGCTCCTCCTTTTTTTCTTTTGAAAGGGGCTCGCCATTATATCTTTCCAGAATAATATCAAGTGAATCCATTCGACTCACTCCGCGAAGCCTGTTGTTTATTTCTTCATCAAAATATATTCCCATTTCATCAGCCATTTTTTTCCAGGCCTGATAATGATATTTGTCAGAAAAAACCAGAACTCCGTCCAGATCAAAAATCACTGAATCAAGTACCATTATTTTCCTCCTTAAGCACCAACAACAGCAATTCTGCTTTTCTTAAGCTTTACAGAAATTCCATTGTGATCAAGCTTATATGACTTTCCATAAACATTGACCTCAATATCATCCCCATCAAGCAGTGTAACATCTACAGAAGCAGGATTAATGCTAACCTCCAGAAGTCGTCCCATATACACAATATCGAAGCAATAACCGTCCCATTTATCGGGCAGTAACGGTGCAAGGAACAAACCGTCTTCTCTTATTCTAAGTCCGGCAAAGCCGTTTACTACAGCCATGTAGCATCCACCCATATTGGCGGTATGAATACCATCCTTTGTATTGTTATGCCTATTCTCCAAGTCAAGCTTGGCAGAATCGCCAAAATACTCATAGCCCTTATCACTCATGCCAAGACGAGAAGCTACAATACTGAATACGCAGGTGGACAAGGAAGAATCATGAGTCGTGATTTTTTCATAATACTCATAGCTCTTCTTCATCACATCAATTGACTGCATTTCTTCAAACATAAAATGTGCCAATACAGTATCTGCCTGCTTACATACCTGATACCTGTATAAGTGAAGCGGATGATAATGAAGTAAAAGAGGATAATCACTTTTAGGTGTATTTTTAAAATCCCACATAGGTTTATCAAGGAATGAATCATCCTGTGGATTAATACCAAGTGTCTCATCAAAGGGAAGAAACATTTTTTCTGCCGCTTCACTCATTGCATCCAGCTCTTCCTTAGTAATGGAAAGCTTTTTAGTAAGTTCAAGGGACTTGCCCTCTTCTGAAAGTTTATTGTAAAGTTTAACTGTCCACTGAAGATTATACTTGGCAGCACAATTGGTATAATAATTGTTATTAACCATACATGTATACTCATCAGGTCCCGTAACATCATTCAGCACAAACTGTCCCTGTGAATTATAATTGCCAAGATCCATCCACAAACGTGAAGTTTCAATAAGTATTTCCTCACCGGTTTCAAGAATAAAATCAATATCTCCTGTGGTTAAGTAATAACTGATAATTGCATAGGCAATATCAGCATTAATATGATAGGCTGCAGTACCTGACACAAAATACCCCGAACACTCAGCGCCCGTAATGGTTCTCCATGGGAAAAGTGCTCCATTTCTGTGTCCAAGTAATCTTGCATTCTCTCTGGCCTTGTCAAGGGTATGATATCTGTAATTAAGAATCATTTTTGCCAAATTAGGATTTGTCAAAACAAAGAATGGCAAAACAAAAATTTCAGTATCCCAGAAATAGTGACCTTCATAGCCTTCACCACTCATGCCCTTAGCAGCAATGGAACAATACTTATCCTTAGCTGCCGACGAAACCAGCTCATACATATTAAATGCAACTGCTGTATTAAGAGCTTCATCTCCGTCAATCTGCATATTAGAGCTTTTCCAAAAATCATACAGATATTCAGCCTGCTTCTTATAGTAATACTCAACGCCCTTTTCCATAGCAGTTTCAAGGTATGACTTTGCAGCATTTGCAACATTGTTTTCTCTTAAAGAATCTGTGTATACACAATACTTTCGAACAGTAATCGTATCCTGTGTTTTGAGGCCGGCATGGAATTCATGATTAACACAGTTACCATTTTTAATAATCTTCTCAGAAGCCTGCATTCCATTAGAGCATACAATTTCATGAGAACAGGCAGAACATACATTAAGATTACTTACCATAGTTCTACTAACCTCAACACTGGTTGTATTCTCGATATACATATCTATTACTTCCAGATTCTTATTACACTCCTGAGCAAGACGCGGATCATTAGGATTGCAATAGTTTGTAACATCTGCATTATGAGAAGAAACAATTTCTATTTCCGCATCACTGTCAAGCAAAGTCACGCTATATTCAATTGTGAAAAGTGATAGCATTTCAAAGGAAGTCATTCTCTTGGAAGTAACCTTAATCTTCTTACCCTTAGGTGATACCCAGATTACTTCACGAAGTGAATAGCCTTCGTCCATATTGAGGGTTCTTTTATGTTCTTCAAGCTTACCGGTACACATGTCAAAGGCTTCGCCATCAATATACAGCCTTATCGTCATTGTGTCGGCAACATTCAACATAGTATCCTTTTTGTCAACGAAATTACACAGATTCTCTGCCTGTTTCATAGGGATTACATCATAGAAACCATTTATGTAGGTTCCCCTCATTGTATTCCAGTCACTGTTAACACCCTCCTCAAGAGCCCCTCTAACTCCGATATAGCCATTCGCTGTATGGAAGAGTGTTTCATTCAGCTCGTTATCGGACAATCTATGTTCCTTAAATGTCCTAGTAATTATTCTTTTCAAGTCAACCTCGCTAACCCTTTACCGCTCCGGCAGCAACACCCTTGATAATGTATTTCTGACAAGCCAGATAGAAAATAGCAACCGGCACAATTGTAATAACAAGAGCAGCCATAGCTTCATTCCAGCTAATTGTATACTGACCAAAGAATTTTGCTGTCGAAATCGGTATAGTTCTATTTGATTTTGCCTTCAGGGTAAGTGACGGCAAGAGATAATCGTTCCAAATCCAAATAACATCAAGGATAATAACAGTCATGGTTGTCGGCTTAAGTATTGGAAATACTATTCTCCAGAAAGTCTGCCATGTATTACAGCCATCAATTATTGCTGCTTCCTCAAGTGACTTGGGAACCGAAGTTACAAAGCCATGGTACAAGAACACTCCCATTCCGGCGCCAAAGCCCACATACATAAACAGCAGTCCGGGAATTGTGTCAACCATTTTGATTCCAACATGATTACCAATCCAGTTCATTTCCTGCATAAGAGGCATCATGATTGTCTGGAAGGGAATAAGCATCGTTGCAACAAGCAATCCAAACAGCACCTTACTCAGCTTGTTTTCCGAACGAACAAACATCCAGGCTGTCATTGAACACAGAATTACAAGAATTGCTATTGAAACAACCGTAATAACAAGTGAATTTCTAAGAGAAATACTTAAGTTCATCTTACTGATTGCGCTCTCATAATACTTGGCAGAAATCTTAGCAGGAAGTGCTACCATGTTCTCGTACATCTCAGCTCTTGACTTAAATGAGTTAGTCAAAATCAGATATATAGGGAACAGATAAATAAGACAAAAGCACATAAGAATCACGTTAGAGATAACTTTTGAACTCTCTGTTTTTTTCATTACATTGCTACCTCCCTCTTCTTAGTAATGCTAACCTGCACAAGTGTTACAACCGCAATAATCAGGAAGAAAATAATTGCCTTAGCCTGACCATATCCAAAATTACTTAAATCAAAAATTTCATTATAAATATTTAGCGAAAACATTTCCGACTGATAATTAGGTCCTGCACCGGTAAGTGCTATATTTACGTCATATACCTTAAAACAATTTGATAATGTAAGGAACAGACAAATTGTAAACGAAGGCATAAGCAGTGGAAACTTTACTCTGAAAAGTGTCTGTAAATATGTAGCTCCATCAACAGATGCTGCCTCAAGTACATCATCCGGAATCGCCATAATTCCTGTAATGTATACAATCATTACATATCCGGCCATCTGCCATGTGGTTACAACAATCATTGCTACCATAGCCTTAGTGGAATCTGTCAACCAGTTTCCAAGACCAATATTTAAGAAGAATTCCGAGAACACACTTTTCCATATGTAACCAAGAATCAGACCGCCAATAAGATATGGCACAAAAAGCATTGTTCTTGCAATATTCGCGGTCCGAAGCTTGGTAGTAACTATCAGTGCAAAAATCAAGCCCACAACATTAACGCAAAGCACACTGATAAGTGTATATACCGTAGTCCTTCCGGCAGAGGCTATGAATCTTGCATCCTTGAATACATTTGCATAATTCGAAAAACCTACAAAAGTCATAGCATGTTTTGAAAGACCGTCCCATTCAACAAAGGATAATCCAATACCGATTACAAACGGCACAATGACTACCAACGCAAATGTAAACATAAGAGGAAATGTAAATACTGTATACCATCCTTTTTTAATCTTCATGTAAACCCCCTGGGTCCGAAATAGACCGTCTAATATTATTTGTTAGCTTCTACGAAAGCATCATTTAACTGATTAACAAGTTCTTCACCTGTCATATCTGATACATAGAATTCAGAAACGATAGGAGCAAGTGATGATGAAATACCTGCAGGCCAGTTTGAAAGGCTCCAAGGAATTGTATTTCCGTTTGCTGCTGCATCTGCAACTGCTGCTGAGATAGGATCAAGTGTCTCTGATGTCATTCCGTCTACAACAGGTACAAAGCCGAACTGATTCATAAGATAATCCTCACCTGTTTCTGATGTGTATAACCACTCAAGGAATGCCTTAGCTGAATTCTTCTCTGCATCTGTTGCATCAATATTGATGTACCATGCTGCCGGAACTGAAACTGCAACCTTTGTGTTACCAAGAAGAGGAACTGCTGCAATACCCATATCAAAATCTACATCATAATCAGCAAACATTGAGTAGCACCAGTTACCCTGATGAATCATTGCTGACTTACCTGTAGCAAAATCACCACAGTTGTTATCATATGTAATATCAACAGGATTTGTACAATTAGCACGAACAGCTTCCATAAGTGTTGCAAACTCCTTAAATGCATCACTGTCAATCATTCTAACGTCGCCGTTTAATACACTTTCAAGGTATGCATCAGGGTCATCCTGAATTGCGAAAGGTGTGTTAAGTACGTGCATGATAAGGAAGTAATCCTCCTGTGAAAATCCAAGTCCGTTAATGCCGTCTGCCTTAGCCTTTGCAAGATAATCAGTAAGAACAGTTGTAGAATTAAGTGTTGTTGCATCAATAAGTGAATTGTTATAAACAAGACCAAAGCCTTCAAGTGTATAAGGAATACCAGCCTTCTTGCCATTTACTTCATCTGTCATTCCTGTAGCAATACTGTCAATGAATGATAAATCAGAAACATCTTCAAGGTAATCTGCCATTTCATTTGACTCAGCACCGGGAGCAAGTGAGAACAATGTAGGACCTGCTTCTGTTGACAAGTCTGTCTTAAGATCTGTGTAGTAGTTATCACCTGTTGTTTCCCAAAGCTCAACCTCAATACCTGTTTCATCTGTGAAATCCTCAACGCAAGTGTTAAGTGCATCCATAATCTCTGTCTTTGACTGGAAAATAATAAGCTTTCCGTACTCATCTGTATCAGCATCTGCTACTTCTTCAGCATCTTCTGTATCCTGTGCATCTACTTCCTCAGCATCCTCAACTGCTTCTTCAACTTCCTGCTCTGTCTCTGTATTAGCAGCAGGTGCTGTAGCTGCTCCGCCACAGCCTGAAATTGCCATTGAAACTACCATTGTTGTTGCGATAAAAGATAATAATCTCTTTTTCATAATGTTTTTCCTTCCTTTACATAAATAATATTCAATCTGTTTAATTTACTCTGCGCATTTAGTAAATCGTTATATAAAAAGTTTAAAGTCAGACCCGGTATATGTCAACAATATACAAGTTTTTTGTATAAATACACACTATATATATTGATTTTTTGTTGACATCTCACTATATTTATAGTAAAAGATTAGTAAAACGATTTTTGATTTTAGTAAACACATGTAAATTTTACATTAGTTTACTTACTAAACATTATTATATATGAGGTATTATTATGGTTAAGCTTAAGGATATTGCTCAAAGAGCAGGTGTTTCCACCTCAACAGTATCAAATGTATTAAATGGAAAAAGCAATGTATCTGAAGAAAAGAAACAAATGATTCTTGCATTGTGTGAAGAAATGGACTACGAACCTAACATAGCCGGTAAAACCCTTAAATCAGGCAGCAACAAAACAATACTGTTTATTTTCAGTGATTTTGACAGACAATTCTATCTGAAAATAATACAGGGCATTAGCGATTATGTATATTCCAAGGGATATGATTTGCTAATCTGCACTAACAAAAACTGCGAAAGATACATGAACAGAACAATGACCTGCGGAGCTATCATGCTTGATGTTAATTTGCCTGATGAAACCCTAAGAAAAAAGGCCAAGAGCGACTATCCTATAATCGTTCTTGACCGTATAATTGATATTCCATTTATAAAATGTATGCTTGTAAACAACTACGATCCCGAAAAAGAAATGATAAAAGCGCTAATCCATAAGGGTGCCAAGCGTTTTTCATTTATCGGCGGAATAGAGACCTTAGATACCCGAGAAAGATACAAAGCCTTCTGCGACGTTCTTGAAGAATACAAGCTTACTCTTAAAAGAGAGGATTATTACACCGGCGATTTCCGCGAGAAAAGCGGTCAACAGGCAGCAAGACTTATTATGTTAAAGGAAAGCCTTCCTGATGTAGTTGTCTGTGCCAACGACGATATGGCAATAGGTGCAATAAGAGCCTTCCGTGAAAATAATATAAAGGTTCCTGATAATATTTCGGTTGTAGGCTTTGATGATACGGATCTTGCAAAGGCTATGGGGCTTACTACCATCAAGGTTCCCAATTACGAACGAGGCTACATAGCTGCCCAATACCTTATTGAAAGCATCGAAGGCAATGGCGATTTTAGCCTGTTCAAAATCTCAGCCAATATTAAATGGCGAAAAACAACACGTTAATACTACCTTGGTTACTGTTCAGTAACCTATCTTTCTATATTATTCTGACTAACAATTGTATTAACACTGCTCTCAGTTTTTTGAGAATAATCATCCTTTTTGGAAACATCCATCATAAAGATAGAGGCTATAGGTGAATCAGCAGGGAGTATAAGCGTCTTTTCAGAGCCTTTAAGACTTTCCCTTGCAGCATCCAGCGAACGAACAAACGCATAAAATTCACCTTTTTCACTATCATTATAGGCTTCTGATAATATTCTCATATATTCAGCCTCACCCTCTGCTTTTAACTGCTCCGCATCAGCCTTGGCTCCGGATATCATAATTGACACTTCCTTATCCGTTGTATTCTGAATCATCTTAGCAGAAGATTCACCCTCTGCCTTATACTGTGCCGCTATATTTTCACGTTCAGAAATCATTCTTGTATACACTGCCTGTTTATTATCATCAGGCAAATCAAGCTTCTTAACCTCAACAGACACAATTTGTATACCGTACTGTGTAGCCACATCACCTATTTTATCCATTATTTCTTCTGTAAGAGACTTAATATCTACAACCTTTTCAACCTCCTCAACGGTAATATCGTTAGTGGTTGCATCAGATACCATTTCGGTAGAGGTAATTGTCATCTTGCCATCTCGGCTTCTTATTACCTCGTCCTGTGTCATATTTGAAATAGTATTCTTTGTAGCATTATAAACAATTGTATCAATTCGATTCTCCGCATTGCTTACAGAATAGCTTAAGGTCTGTGCAAATTTAAGAGGGTCGGTCACGCGCCACAATACATAATTATCAACAATCATTGATTTTTTATCAGAAGTAATTACATCTGAAGCCGGCAAGTCGTATAGCAAAAGTTCCCTGGGGATAGTATCAACATTTTCTATAAGAGGCCATCTGAAATACAAACCGGATTCCGTAATAACCCTCTCTACCTTACCAAAACGCCTTATTAATTTATACTGATTATCATAGCAAACCACAAATATGGATTTAATAAGAAAAAACACAACCACAACAGCAATAACAATCCTTAGCTTTTTATTATCACCTTTCTTCTTGGGCTTACCATCCGAATTAAAATATACTGTTTCCATAACTAATCACTCCTTAAATTTTTCAAATACTAATTTGATGAGCTAAAAGAACCTAATGGAAGCATTTCCTGAACTGTATTTCCATCGCTTCCCTGAATTATGACTTTCAGATTAGGCAGAACATCCTCCATTACTTCGTAGAACATTCTCTGCTTAGTAATCTCAGGGTATTTCACATACTCTTCATACATAGAATTAAATCTAGCCACCTGACCCTCGGCTTCATTAATACGAGCCATCTTGGAAGCCTCCGCATCCTGTACTATCTTATTAACCTCAGCATTTGCTTCCGGGAGCTGTTCATTACGATATTTATTGGCATTATTAAGAGCCGTTTCCTTACCCTGCTTTGCAGTTTCAACAGCCTTAAATGCTGTAACAACCTCATCTGTAGGCGGCTCTGCATCCTGAATAGTAATATTTACAAGCTGAATTCCAATATCAATAGTTTCAAGCTTCTTCATTATCAAATCCTTGATATTAGCCTGAATTTCACTCTTACCGGTAGTAAGAACTGCATCAACACCATAGGAACCGATAGTTGTTCTTATACAATTCTGTGCCACGTTTGCCAGAATAACTTCAGGATCCTGTGAAGCATATAACGCCTTTACAGGGTCGGTAACACGATATTCCACATAAAAATCAACATGAATAAAATTGTAATCAGCAGTAATCATCATACTGTTCTCACTGCCATTTTCACCATTATAGTTTTCATCAGTATCGTTGGAATATCCGATTGCAAAACCTCTGATAGTAGTATTAACCTTGGATACAGTCTGTATAATAGGGACTTTAAAATGCAATCCGGGCTGGGTAACCGCCTTGGGTACCCCGCAGGTACATACTACAGCCTGTTCCTCCTCCTGAATAGTGTAGAAGGAATTGAAAATAACAATCAATACCGCAAAAACTATAGCTATAATAATTCCGGTCTTAGCTGCACCTTTAGATTTTTTTACAAATCCATCCTTTTTAGAGCCATCAAAAAATCTCTTTGTAAAATCAGTATTCATTTTTACCTCCTTTAGAATACATTAAAAAATATATCATCCTACATATGGAATCTCGCTTCCGAAAATATCCTGTTCATCCACTCCATTAATTGAAATTCCATAGCCTTCATCCTTACGCTCAAACAAAATTCTAATTGTCTGACCTTCGGGACTTACCATTGTAATAATGTCTTCATTATTTGTGGAAACAGGAAACAGTTTGGTTCCTGCTATAACCAGAATACCATTAAGATCCTCAAAGTCCTTCTTTACCTGAAGGCATCTGTACTCATCATCAAATTGCGGTTCCTGAGTACAGCTATAGCAATCCTCTGCAGTACTTAAAGGAACAAGTGCTTCCGTATCATCATACACGTAATCCCTTTGAACCCCATAGGTTCCCAGAATATTAACTCTTGTTTCAAGTTGTACGCAATCATAATAAATTGCAGCTACCCCTTCGTTAATCTCTTTAACAAACGAAATATCATCGCCAAGTTCATAAATCATAAGACCCTTCCAGTCATTAGAATCACTTGTATTAATGAAAATATAATTATGTCCGTTTTTATGGACAATTAATCCGGAATAATCCTCATGCCATGACTGTTCCATAATATCGGCAGTCTTATCCCCCACATGAAGCTTTGCACCGGTAATGTAGTCGTAGCTATCATTGTATTCGAACTCAATTGATATTTCTTCCGGTGTACCATCATTGTTAACATCTATAGCTTTATCAAGCCAGTATTCATTCAAATCAATAGTATAAAAATCCTCCGTAGGAATATATTCCTGTTTTATATTCTTCAGTTCGGCATAAGGCACCAAAATCACGATTTTGCCCGATGCATAGGGCGCTATTTCGTATTGAGGGAATATAATATTTACTCCTCTGCCATCTAAGTAAAACGGAAGTGTGCAGGTATCATTCGCAAAATCATTCTCAATAGTTTCCTCATAATAATCTAAAAATAAACTTTCTTTAAGTTCTAAATTAGAATCAATATATGACAGAATATAGTTCTTGGCATCCGATGCAATATCGCCTAAATCTTCAAAGGCAAGAAGCTTACCGGTCTGTGTATCAAAATTATAAGTATAATCAACCACACTGCCATGAGCTCCTCCCGAATAAGTATATTGTTCCACATCAATTGAAACAATTGATGAATCACATCTTTTAAGATATGGTTTCTCGGAGCTCTCATAATTTCCAATATAACCATCGTTCATTTCTGTCATATTTTCATCAAAGTCTTCACTAAGAGAAACAACATATTCAATATAATCTTCATTTCTGGCAATTCCTTCCTCGAATGCAGTCTTAATTGCAGAGTTCAGATTATCATATCCCTCATTCTCAACTGATGCAGTCACCCACCACGCATGAAATTTTGATGAATTTATCTCAGGATAATAATACTCAAAAGAAATACGTGGACACGAAGAAGTATTTTTGTTCTCTTCAACATTCTCTGTTTTTGCTTCCTCTTTGGTATCTACTGCCTTTTCATCATCCTTAATATCAACAGCTTCAGTATTTTCCTCAGTAATGTGAGTTGCATCATCTGCTTGTATGTTACTTTCAGCAGTTGGGGGATTATTACAGCCCGTCACCCCCAAGGTTACAGCTGCCAGTATAAGCATATACTTTTTCTTAAATAAATTAATCATAAATATTATCTCCTCCTGTTCTATATACGATTCCCTGTCACTCAAATAAAGGGGAGTCCACATCAACCTGCAGACTCCCACTACTGTTCCCATTCTACTAAATGGCATTAATAGTTTTCCTGTCTAACCTCGAAATAAGCCTGTGGATGATTACAAACAGGACAAACAGTCGGAGCCTCAAGACCCACAACGATATGACCACAGTTACGGCATTCCCACATGGTCACACCACTCTTCTTAAACACCTCCATAGCTTCTATATTCTTAAGAAGCGCGCGATATCTTTCTTCATGAGCCTTTTCAATAGCAGCAACACCTCTGAACTGTTCTGCCAGTTCTGTAAATCCTTCCTCTTCTGCATCCTTAGCCATTCTCTCATACATATCGGTCCACTCAGCATTCTCTCCCTCAGCTGCATGAAGAAGATTTTCCGGAGTATCTCCTAATTCACCAAGTGCTTTAAACCACAGCTTTGCATGCTCCTTTTTTGCATCTGCTGTTTTTAAAAACATTGCAGCAATCTGCTCATACCCTGCCTTCTTTGCCACCGAAGCAAAATATGTATACTTATTTCTTGCCTGTGATTCACCGGCAAAAGCCTCCCATAAATTTTTCTCTGTTTTTGTTCCTGAATATATATTATTTGACATAATTTTTCTCCTTTCAATTCTATATTGCTGTTCAGTCGCAACACTGAAAAATAAACTAATTTGAAGTATTACCTTCATCCTGCCTAACAGTAATTCTATATGATTACAACTCCAATGTCAAAAAAATATCGAAATGTCAGCGACATAATAACAAATGCACCCACTACTGAATTTACAACACTGCCAATACCGCCACCGGTTGAAACACCCGAAATATAACATGCTGCAATAGCATCAAGTTCAAAACCTCAATTTTTTACACAAATTGTTTTGCATAATTATTCTTTTGTAGCAATCGTCAACAAATTGTCTACCGCGTCTTCAACATAATAATTATTATCATCTGCCAAATACACATAATCTCTTCCGGGAGCAATAACCTCTGCCTCAGAGGGAACAAGTGTTGTTTCTAAAACATCCTCTACTGCTTGCTGAGAAATAATATTACTGTCATCAATGACAATAACTTCCCCATCAAAGGTTTCGATTTCATATGCTTTGTAGGTTCCTTCAACGGTATTCTCACCCTGCTTGTCAAAGTAATACCAATCTTCACCAATATGAACAATTAATCTTCCGTCTTCCACAAACATGTATTCAAGTTGTCCCTGTTCTGCTCCAAAGTTGGCCGTGCCGTTAACATCAGGCATAATTTCAGCATCTACAAATGTTTCAATTGTCCCATCCGGAGCCTTTCTCGGAACAGCCGCACACTTTTCATCACTTCCATAATAAGAAGCATTATTGATAAGTACAATCCTAGGATAATCCTGTAAGTTTCCCTCAGACGAGCCGGCTAAAGCTTCATCTGACTTTGCACTGCATCCACATACAGCGAATGCTAATATTACCATATACATTATTTTTGTTAATTTCTTCATAGTATCTCCTCCTTCGTCTAAATAAATACGAATCATAATTTCTTAAAACTCTCACTATCTGTAAAAATATTTACAGCGCTAAAAAATTCATTTAACCTCAATGTCATAAAAATTCTTTTTTATACATATTTCATTACTATTTTCAAAAATAGAGCGTATTATTTCTGTGATTTTTTCTGAGGTATGACCATCACCAAACGGGTTTTTCATAGTCCGGATTTTATCGCGAAATTCATCACTGACAGCTATTTTTATTGTATCAACTATTGCAGACCTATCCGTTTCGCAACATAAAACGCTTTCCGGCATCAATCTCCCTCTTTGTCTATCGCCTATATTTACTGTAGGTACGAAAAAACATGGAGCTTCAATTATCCCACTGGAAGAATTGCCTATAACAACTCTGCACTCTTTCACAGCGCTTAGGTAACGTCTCGCGCCAAGTGAAGTAACAGCTACAACATTACTTCGTTTTTCAGCATATTCATCTATCCTTTTATTAATATACCTTCCACCGGCATCGGCATTGGCTTTTGTAATAATGAACGACATATCAGGGAATTCATCCAGAGCCTCTAACAGATGTTCAAATTGTTCAACACCACTGTTTTTTTCCAAAGTCACAGGATGAAATGTTACAACTCCATAATCACCGGACAAATCAATACCAAGCGTCTCTCCCAAATCCTCTTTGGAAATAAAATCTGTTTTCCTTGTATTTTCCACAGCCAAAGCCCCTACATTATATACTCTGTCCGGCTGTTCTCCCATTTGAATAACCCTTTTTTTATATACCTCCGTACTGGTGAAATGAAGTTGACTCATTTTAGTTATAGAGTGTCTAACAGCCTCATCAATAGCTCCCTCAGTTGTTTCTCCACCATGTATATGTGCTATAGGTATTTCTGCATTCATAGCCGCAATACATACAGCCATGACCTCATATCGATCTCCCAAAACAATCAGTAAATCCAACTTGTTTGAAGAAAAATACTCTCCAAATCCAGTCATGGCAACAGCCATATTGCGAGAAATATCGACAGGACTATCGCCACCTGTTATGCACTGAATTTTGGTTGCAATGGGTATTGAAGCTTCTTCTATTTCCTTAATCGTATTTCCAAAATCCGGTGACAAATGAGCTCCCGTTACCATCACCTTAACATCACAAAAATCTTCCTTCATCAGGCAGTTAATAAGAGGTTTTAGGAGCCCAAATTCCGCTCTTGTTGCAGTTAATACACCTATTTGCTTCTTCATTTTGGTCTTCTCCACATAAGAATTATCGTAGGGAACTTCCCTAATTTGATTTTCTCATAGCCTTGTCACGGTATTTGGCATATGTAAATACTCCATACATAAAGAACGTAGCAATTTTTGTAATCGTTCCAAGCAGTGGAATAACACCATCATCTGTAAAAAACAAAGCTAAAATCTCACATATTACAAGAAGAGCACACAATGATAGAGAAATAGTTTTTCCAAGATTTTCACCAATAATCAACACAAACAAAACCAATAACACAACAAAATTCAAAACAAATACAATAGTTGTATCTCTTGCAAAACAAAGCGGTATTATCATCGAATGCGATGCAAGCAATAATATTCCCAAATTCTTATAATACTTTGCACTGTCCTTTCCGAAGCCCTTATAAAGATAGATAAAAGCATACCCCAGTGAAACCAAACATAGTATCTGATTTAACATACTCTGTAAATCATTAATAGAACAAACAATATTAAATATCGTCAGACACCCGGCAACTCCAAGGCAAAACACCCCTAATATCCTAATAAATCTGTTAATATGATTATTTGATTCAGTCATAATACACCTCTCTAATAATATAAAACTCAATCTACCATAAACTTTTCCTTTAGTTCATCATAATTATCCCTGTTATATATAACCCCCGGAACAATAACCAGTTCCTCCACCTTTTCTCCCTGACTAAGCTTTATCAGTTCTTCCACCGTCTTATATCCAATCAAATACGGGTTCTGAGATACACCGCATATAAACTTTGCCTTAGAATCAGACATAAGCCAATCATGTACCTTGCTCCCAGAGTCAAATCCAACAAAATATATTCCATCATACTTTCCATCTGAAGCTGCAACCGCATCATATACCTGATCAGACACCAGTCCGGCTGTTAGGTAGACCATTGATACTCCCTTTTCGTACAATGCCTCAAGTCCGTCCTTATAAGCATTATTGGCATCTGATGGTTTTACTTCAACAATAATATTAAGCTTTCCCTTCGTGGTTGAATCTGCTTCCGCAAGCTCTAATATCTTATCCTTAAAGCCTGCTGTACGTTGCATTGCCGTTACCGAACTATTATGCTGTATCACGCCAATATTATATGATTTAGACAAGGAGATTTTGTTTTTTAGTTGTTTAAATACCTCCTCTGCCAGCATCGACGAATTTGCATAGCTATCACCTTGCACAAACCCGGCAAGAGGATTTTCATCAGATGCCTGCAGCGCAGCAAGATCATTAGCAAAAATTCCACTATCATACTGAAGAATAGGAATATTTCTGTCATATGCTTCAGCAAAAAGGTCCGTGAAGCCATCTGCAATAGTAGCTACCCCCATAGCAGAAGGGTTTTCAGAAAGCATTATACTCATCAATTCTCTCTGTATAGGAAGCTGAGAAGAATCCTCCGATGATACACCTCTTGAAATAACTTGATAATCATGCTCCTTGGCTGCTGCCTCTGCACCAACACGTACCGATACCCAGAAGCTACTGTTCTCTGCCTTTAATAACATGGCAACAGTATTATTTACTTCGTTATTCTTGGTATTATAGACACTGATATTGGATACAATCATAATCACTGCAAGAACAGATGCAACCGCCGGCATAAAATACAACTTGAGGGGATTATTCTTCAATTCTTCCTTATCGGGTCTTTTAATCATTTCCTTGGACTTATCCAAAAATACAGCAAGAATAACTATAATTCCGGTTATTGTATAGGTGACATAAGTCGTATTAAGCAATACATTCAACCTTGCAAGAACAAAATTCAAACCATTTCTTATTATAACCAGCAAAAGGGCACCAATCATTGCTCCAATACTACTAACGGATCCTCCTGCTGCTACACAGCCACCGATGTACGCTCCTGCAATAGCATCAAGCTCCATTCCATTTCCTGTCGCAACTGTTGTCGTGGCAAAGGAAGCGCTCCATAATATGGCTGAAGCACCAGCCATAACTCCCGAAAAAGTAAATCCCATCACCTTCAGCCTTGCTGTATCAATTCCGGCTATCATGGCTGCCTTTTCACAGCTTCCTGTCGCAAGAATATGTCTTCCTGATTTTGATTTATTAAAAAACCACCCTACAACTATACCCAATAGTATTGCCCAGATTAAACCGGTGGGAATACCGTGATATGCTGAAAACATGCGATTGTACCAAGAATCTGTAGGAAACAGGATATAGGGCTCATTTGCCAAAAGAGCAGATGCACCTCGGACAAACATCATAGTTCCCAACGTAACTATAAACGGCGAAAGCTTAAGCCTAGATACTAACATTCCATTTATAAATCCTATAAGTGCTCCGTTAAGCAGCATTACAGGAATCACTCCCCATAAAGGCATTCCACATTCATAAAGCTTTCCTGCAACAACCGCCGAAGCAATACATACTGCGCCGGAGGATAAATCGGTATATCCGAGTGCAATAGCAAAAACAGCGCCCAAGGAAAGTACAATATATGGTGCAGCAGACTGTCCGATACTTACAATGTTATATTTACTCAGAAAGTTGCTATTAATCAACGTTATTATTTCAGAAAGACAAATCAGCGTAAACAATAATATCCGAATATTTTTATTATCGATAAAATGTGTTCTTAATTTCTCTTTTGAAACTTTTTTATTCTCCATCTATGTCATTTCCTCCTGTAGCATAGAACATAATATGCTCAGAGTTCACATTACCTGCATGAATTTCTCCAGACACTGTTCCTTCATACATTACCATAACCCTATCGCATAGAGCCTTAATTTCATTTATTTCAGAGCTTATTATAATAATCGAATGACCTTCCAGCGCCAATTTCTCTATAATCCGGTATATTTCCTCCTTAGCACCTACATCTATACCCTTAGTGGGTTCATCGAAAATAATTATCTGAAGATTCTTCATAAGTGCTCTTGCTATGATAACCTTTTGTCGGTTTCCACCTGACATATTTTCAATATTTTGTGAATAGCCAGAACATATTGTTCCTACTTTTTTATTATAGCTTACCGCATCCTCCCATATTTTCTCATCATTACAAAACAATCCTGTCTTATAATGATTAAGGCTTGATATTGCAGTATTAAAAATTATATTCTTTCCTGCAATAATGCCCTCTTCATTTCTGTTTTCAGAAAGGTATCCAATACCATAATTAATTGCATCGGACATAGATGCTATATTAACCTTCTGACCATTTACTGCAATTGTTCCACCGGATATCTTATCTATTCCACACACTGCTCTGGCAACTTCTGTTCTTCCGGAACCCATTAGTCCGGCAAATCCAAGAATTTCACCCTTTCTTAGATAAAAACTCACATCGTGAAGATAGGATGATGTACTCAATCCACATACCTCCAAAACAGTAGGAGCATTAGGAAGTACATTACTTTCCGCCTTTGTTCTATATCCGGCTTCTTTTCCGGTCATGTAGTAAATAAGCTGCTGTTTGGTCATTTCCGACGTATCTTTACACACAATAAAATTACCGTTTTTCATTACAGTGATCTTATCGGATATTTCAAACAACTCATCTAATCTATGAGAAATATAAATAATTGAGATTCCATCTTCTTTGTATTTTCTCATCAAATCAAACAGAATTTTTACATCACTATCACCAAGGGAGGTTGTTGGTTCATCCATAATAATCAATCTTGGATTTCTCGCTTTTATTGCTGCAATTTCCACAAGCTGTTGCTGTGCCGAAGACAACTGTCCCATTTTATCTGTGGGATTAATATCTAACTCTACATCCTTTAACAGTCGCTCACTATCCCGTATCATAAGCTCATCATCAACAGAACATCCCTTTTTAGGCTCTCGTCCCAAAAACATGTTCTGCGCAACCGTCAAATCCTTTGCAATACTAATTTCCTGATGTAGCATAAATATTCCGGCATTTTGAGCTTCTGCAACCGATCCAAAGGAAACATCTTTTCCGCAAAAGTGAATCTTTCCTCCGTCAGGAGTAAGAATTCCGTATAAAACATTCATCAACGTAGATTTACCGGCACCATTTGCACCAATCAATGCATGAATTTCCGATGCTCCTACCTCTATTCTTCCATTATTCAATGCCTTACATCCGGGATAAGATTTGGTTATTCCCTCCATTAAAAGTAATTCCTGCACATACTCTCCTTACCCAATCCATGTACGTTTATCTGAATTGCAAAATAAATAAAAATCAACGAACCCGAATACCCTATAAGTTACAGTAAACAAATCTATCTGTTTCTAATATAACGCCACTTGGCGGATTCCTTATTATCTTTAGTCTCAGTTTCGTTATTCAATTGCTGATATGCCTCAATCATCAATTCCATATGCGAACTATCTTCCATAAGCATTTTCAGGTTTCTATTTAATACTTTATTTATGTGTGCAATATTACGCATGATACCAATTGCCTGATCAGGATAATTTTTCATAAATGATTGTAATTCAAATTCAGAAAATGACATGGCAGTAACATCAGTAATCGCGACTGCCGTATAAATACTTGCCTCATGACACAATAACCCAAGCTCACCGATTACCTTTCCTTTTCCACATAACCCAATTAGATATTCTGTATTTTTTCCATAATCTGAGTAAAGTGCAACTGTACCCTCTAAAATCATATACATTAATCTACTTTCGGCATTTTCATTTATAATTACAGTATCTTCTGAAAACTCCTGTTTCATCCCCATAAGCTAATATCCATCCAATTCATAATCTACTCGCAAATCCCAGCCGCATTATATTTTCTCACTTTTCAGACAACTTGCCCTACGAATTAAATATATCATATTTTGTACGTTTTGCGATACATTATTCTGTCAAATATAACATTTTGTTACTGTTCAGTCCCTGACCGATAACAGTGCAAATTAGCTGTAATGCTGAATCAATAGAATCAAAAGCCCTTCACAGGATTTAAGTAACGCCTTCTTGGAATTATTGGAAATTTCCGGTCCTTTAATTATATGCCATCCACGCTTTTCAAGAAGCTCCTTTGCTTCATCAAAATCATCAACATTCATACACAATGAATTAAACGGCTTATCAACATCAAATTGTACAATATCAAAACGTATGCCTTCTTCATTTTTCATAATATAAATATGATCATTTTCATCATCGCTTATTATTGCATGAATCTTGTGTACTATATCGAATCCAAGCTCATTTTCTGCAAAATCAATAACATCCTGATAATTTCTACACACTATTGTTGGGAACATTCCTGTAACTTTCATGATTAATCCTACCCTTCCTATTCAAGTTAATCTCAATTGACGTTTTCTATCTTGACGCTGACACATTCACCGCTTTATTATCTCATACTTGCATGCCCGTCGTATACCCAAAAAGGCAAAAACATTATGCAACTCTGTGAAATAAAATAATGCGCAGAGACTTTTCTCTGCGCATATATCCGGTCCTATAATATATAACCGGCAACAGTATTCAAATACCCTTTCAAAAGCATTCAGTATATTTCTATTTTATATGCTCTGCAACTGCAACAAATATTCCCTCCGGAGAGCGAAGAAGTGTTGCATATGATGTCTTGGTATCAGTAACATTGGGCTGAAGATTGACATACCCCAAAGCCTTAAATTCAGCAAGTGCATCAGGAAGATAATCAACATTCATTCGAATACCCGAAAACGGTGTAGAGAAACGTTCGTTTTCAGTAATTGAAATAGAATTATCATTATCATCCTTCATAATAGTTAAAGTTACATTTGTACCTCCGGCATTTCTCTTCTGATGTGCAACATGAAAACCCAGAGCCTCCATCTGGGCAATAAACTTTGCACCATCATTTGTAAAAACACTGGGACATGTAAAACGAATTTCCATATAACTCTTCTCCTTTCGCACTCTAAGATATAATATCATAAGCTTATTAATTCTTTCCCCCACAAGCAATATTATATCATTTCGTTATCGTATATTCCAACAGTTTTCTTTTGGAAAAACAATAATTTAGAAGAATCCGGTATACCTTTATCTTTCTGTTATTTCCCAATACTATTCACTCTACTAAAGTCATATTGATTGCAGCAATATTTTTCTTAGTAATGCTGTAAGCAATAATGGTCATGATAATTTCAACAACAATAAAGCCGGTTATCGTAAAAATCAAAGCACTCAAATATTTCTGAAGTTGCCAGATATAAATAATAATCGGCATCCAGACAATGGATGTAGATATATAATAAATAATATTTTGAACAACAAAACCGAGCCTATCGTAATTATAGATAAAGAGCATAAATGAAAAGGTAAAACCGATTACACCATACAAAAGTGCGTCCGTAAAAACAGCCATTGTCTCCGAGGGAAAATACGCTCGAAATTCCGGTGTAATAGGTGAATAATCGAAGCCACTTATTCCACGGACAACAAGCTCGATTATTAAATTTATGAGAATACCGAAAAATGTGGAATAAATGAAAGAATTAATACATCTTTTAATCATATTATCCTTCTTTCTACAGATTGAGAACCTGTTTCAATTTTGCTACGTTTCTTCGTGAGGTATAACTTTCGGAATTATCCTTCATGATTACCTTGATGGTTCCTGCAATATTCATGTCGAGACGTTGTATTTTTTTTAAGTTAATAATCTCCGATTTTGAAATCCTGAAAAACAATTTAGAATCCAAGTTTTCTTCAAGCTCGTAAAGCTTTTGAGGAATACTGTATTTTTGTCCGTTTGCATCTACCATGATTTTGGAACCTTCTGCATAGAATCTTACGATATCGAATCCGGAAATCATGCACTTGTCCCCACCTGGTGCTAAAACCGAAATATCATCGTTAACCACTTCACGGATTCGCCTTGCCAAGGCTTCGATGTTTTCGTCCCTGGAAGCGTTCAATATATGTATTTCCGGAGTGGTATATTTTTCGTTAATCAGTGTTTTGATTATCATTTAAAACTCCTTTGCTATTTCATTCCAAGCATAATCTTACGAATGAAAGGTATTCGTGAAATAACAAGATATAAAATCGTCGTTACGGCAATCATACCAAAGGTACTTATAAGATAACAAGACCACTTAGAAAGTGTTGTGATTTTTTCAAGAATATAAACAATCACCACAAGAACAAAATAATGAAGTGCATAATAGCCGAAACCGGCTTTTGTCATGAACTCGCTGAATTTATTATTAAAATCAAGCAAATCCTTGGCAATCGATAATATTGCAAGTACTGCGACATAAGCATAGAAGTTTGTCAACGGATTTTTCAAAACGCTAAGAGAACTGTAATTTACACTTGTCAAAATGTCGTTTGAACCAAGAGGTTCTATTGCGTAAACTATATAAAACACATATCCGATTCCCGTAATGAGTGCGACAGGAACAAGAAAGCATTTTGCCGTACTAAGCATCTTGATAATATTATCGTTAGAAAATAAATAGTAGCCCAGCAAAAAGCCGTTGATGTAGAACCCGTTTCTGTACACCTCGACGAGAGGAGTGTTTATAATATTTGAGGACAGGAGAAAGCTTAAATACAGAAGAAGAAACCCCCACCATTTAAAATCGCCACACACAGCTTCAAGCCTACGGTTCTTATCGATTTTTCTTATAATGATTAATACAATGCAGGCTATAAAAAGTTCCTGTGCAAACCACATTGGTCCCTGCCCTGACAATGCATATATAATGAATTTGACTATACCGGGAATTGTATCACCGGCACCCATAAACATATCATTATCAAGGTCCGTGATATATCCTACCACCCATCCGATTACAATTGGAATAACAAATGACGGAACAAGAAGTCTTGCCGCACGTTCTTTAATAAATTCCTTCCCACTTCTTTTTTGAAGAGAATACTTGGCACTGATTCCTGCTACGATAAATAGCAGCACCATGAACCAGGGATATAAAAAATATAGTATTCTGTCTAGGGCAGGATAACCGCAAGCTGCGGTATTTTTGAGTACACCCTGACTGTTGTAAATATAGATAACATGATAGAACATTACCAAAACAACCGTAATCCATCTAATATTGTCGAGATAGTTTTTTCTTTCCAAATATTATCACTCCTTTACTATCCAATCATGTTCTTACGTCCGCAAACAAGTGCTTTGGTATGCCACTTAACAATGACAAAAATAGCTTATAGTAACACAGAAAAAACTTCCACAATATGTTAATGAACGGTATTAATTTCAAAATAAACGGTTAGTTTGCTTATTGCTCTGTCCATAATATCTATCTGTTACCAACTCAAGACCAAATAGATCATGATTGTATTTTCTTGATTTCTCTATATCCTTAACAACAATTAATATGTTTTTTAATTTCATACCGTGGACCCTCCTCGAATCATGTGTCGCAACTTAATCCTAACACAGGACCCGGTGTTTTCTTCATGTCTATTTAATTTTCCTACAAAAACTTTACCCTACGATGCGAATTTTTAGAGGTTACCATATATAAAAACTCCCGACTGCTTGCGCATTCGGGAGTTTTGGCTTATAGATCAAGAACGCAGAAAATGTAAAATATCACGAGAGCGCAGCGTTCTTCTTTTCTCTGATACTGCGGAACATATCCAACAAAATTTCAATCCTGACTACTTCGACGAGTGCAATGATTTGAGTTATTTTTGCACAGATCATAGAAAACTCTCTCCCCCACCATTTCTTACCGGGAACGGCCTGCGAAAATTCAACAAAATCGAAAACGAGGGAGACCAGGAATACGAGCACGATGAGCATCAGAATGATGGTGTTCGTCTTCACACGGCGGGGGTTACTTTTGTGCTCGGACGTCAGAAGAAAATGCAGGATCGTTATGAGAATAAGCGCAACGAAAGTAAACAGATCGACTCCCATGCAAAACCAATCGTAAAAGTAGTATTCAACGGGTTCTTCGGATAAAACTAAATACTGAAAATTATCTGTGAAATAGAAAAATTCCCATCCGGAAAGAATCGCCAAAATAGCGGATAGCGCCGCTTTCATAGCGTTTTTCTCGTGGATAAAGTACGTTCTTGAAAGGACAAACAGCAAAACAACGGTTGCGACAATGGAAAAAGCGGAACAAAGGTTGTTTTTGATGTCAAAAACAAAGGACAGAATTGCAAATCCCACCATAAACAAAGTTGCCAAAAGAGGAAGCGTTTTCAGTAAAATTTGGTTGCTATTTTCGTTTGACATAAATTTTTCACTTCTTTCTAAAATAAATTTTTTCTATTGTTCTATACCAATCTTTACGATCACAATGGGCACAAACTAATCCGTTATTTTTGCCTGAATTTTGACCATTAAAAAGGATGCTTGAACAAACATAGTCGTACATAGACTTATTATCTGGCAACACATTAAAAATGATAGTGCCACTTGGAATAGTATTTTCATAATAATTAATGCCACATGTGACATTCTTTAAATCTTCATCTTTTAATTCAACTATTTTATTAGTCATATTGTTATCTACATTTGCGTCTCAATTTCTTTAATATATTTTATCTTTTAGGACATGATGAACAAGAATATTGATTTTCAATAGTTTCTTGAGCTCTTGTTGTTAAATAGCATCTAAATTGGTTTGCAGATAAATTAACATAAATAGGGCATCTAGTATATTTCATAGAAACTATTCAATTAAATAATCATAAAGATTCCCCTTTCTCCTGCCTTTATTATATAAGATTTTAGTTATATAAACAATGGGTCGTGTAGATTTCTTTTTGTTTACAGAAACGCCTATTTCTTTTTTGTTGACAAAAACCACATATTTTGATAATATTCAAGGCAAGAAATGAGTTTTCAACTGAGTAAGGTCTTAGGACTGGAAAAGGTTACTCGTTTCTTTTTTTATATTCATAATGTCATACAAGTATTTCTTTCCATCTTCTGCATGGCGAAGAATCATCGCCACGTGGAACACATTGTATCTTGCTACTTCTCCATTGTCTCCAAACACATAAAATCATCGTCAAACTTTTCAATATTATTTTTCACTTGCTCATTAAAGCGCGTCGTTGTATATCCGTAAATCTCAGCCAGCTCATAATCTAACATAACCTTCTGCCCACGTGCCATATAGATTCTATTCTTGATATATGTTTCATCAATTAATAAAACTTCGGTTTCTAATGTAAGCGGTAAATAAAAAGCGTCTAGCATCCTCCTTCCAGATTCTGTAGATTTAAATTATCTACATGATCGAAGGGAGTTTTTTATGGATTCAGAAGTAATGGAACAAAGGCTCAAACAGTGGTTACCTATTTTTGAGG
>JAZQOI010000073.1:0-2984 GCA_045627745.1 Lachnospiraceae bacterium
CAGACCAGAGATTTGCCATCCGACTTCCTTCAGATTCCGTCTCACGGCGGACACCCTTGTCATTGGCTGTATCCTTCCCACTACTAGGGCGGATTAGGGACTTTCACCCATTAGAAACGTGCGCCGCAAGGCGCACATGAAAACGAACCCGGATAAATATCCGAGTTCGTGAAATTATATGTACTTTAAAATCGCTTCCTTGAGAACTGATGGTTTAACAGGCTTGGATAAATGATCATTCATACCAGCCTCCCTTGACTTCTGAATATCCTCTTCAAATACATTAGCAGTCATTGCAATAATAGGTACATCCTTCGCATCGGGACGTTCTAACATTCTAATGCTCTTTGCTGCCTTAAGGCCATTCATATTAGGCATCATAACATCCATTAAAATAATATCAATTGAGCTAACTTCCGAATGTTCAAAGGCACTGATAGCCTCGTAGCCGTCAGTTGCAGTAATAACATTAACGCCCCACTCTTCCAGTATTGAACTTGCAATAGTAAGATTAATTGAATTATCCTCTACTACAAGAACAGTACTTCCCTCGATGCAGTTCCTTTTATTGACTTTTTTACCCATCAGAGACTCTTCTGTTTCAATGTCTATATCAAGAGCAATACTAATGGTAAACTTGGAACCTATACCGGGAGCACTCTCCACCTTAATAGTTCCGCCCATTAAATCAAGAAGCTTCTTTACAATAGTAAGCCCCAGTCCGGAGCCGGTGCTTGAGCTGTCTCCAACGCCCTTATATTCCTGAGCAAATGGATCAAAAATACGTTCCACAAATTCAGGACGCATTCCTATGCCGGTATCCTCTATTTCAAATCGAACCATGACTCTTGAAGCGTTATCATTTTCTTCTCTGACTCTGAAGTATATGCAATCACCATCACGGGTGAACTTCACCGCATTATTCAAAATGTTAACAATTACCTTTTTAAGATGCTGTTCATCTCCCAGCAGATATGGATGTTTAAACTCATCTAATTCCGGGGTTAAAATAATTCCCTTTGACCCAATTCTTTTTGTCGCAATTGATATACAATCATTAGCCAGCATATTAATATTCATTGGTCGCGACATTATTGTAACATGATTATCCTCAATGCTGCTGATATCCAGTACATCACTAAGAAGGGACTGTAAATAATTAGACTCATCAGTCATATCTTCAAGATACTTACTTACCTTCTCAACATCACTTATATTCCTTTTTGCCAGCTCCAGCATGCCAACCACACCATTAATTGGTGTACGAATATCATGTGAAAAATTCAAAAGAAACTCATTCCTGGCAGCATTCATTGCATCAGCCTTAGCCTTGGAAGCACTAAGCTTACTAACATAATCCTTAATCTCTTCACTGACATCATGGGTAGCCATTATAACAGCATTCCCCCGGGTACCTGTAACATCTTTAATGAACTTAGTCTGATAATACAGAATTTCATTATTGATTCTGACACGGTAATTCACATAATAGGGTGTTGTTCCTCTCACCTTACATACAAGCATATCCCGTCCCATAGCATTAATGACTTTGCTCCTGTCAGAATCGTATACAAGCTGTTCTGAAAAGGCCTTTAAATGGGACATATAATCGTTATCTGAAAAATCACCGGACACATATTTCGAAAAAATATTCTGCTTATCATTTCCTATCACACAGGCAGAATACAAATCAATAACAGCCACATTATCATAATCAGATAACAGACTTAGCAATGCAATTTCTGCATTCTTAACATCAACCATAAATTGTTCTCCATTAGTGCATTGACGTATTTCTATAACATATGTGCTCTCATTTCCTCAGGAGAAACATTAAGAAGATATGCCGGAGCAACATCAAATACTGTCTTGCAGCCGGTCATTCCTTCCTTGCTCATTCTGTATATTGCTCTTGCATAGGCAACAATAACAGAGGATGTAAATTCCGGATTAGAATCAAGCTTGATGCTGTATTCAACAACATGCTTGTTCTCCTTGTTCCATCCTGTAACACCACTTCTAATTACCTTTCCGCCATGAGGAATACCCTTGTGATCACGATCAAGCTCTTCCTGAGAAATAAAATGAACAGTAGTATCGTAATCTGAGAAGTAATTAGGCATAGTAACTATTTCCTTCTCAATTCTTGCCTTATCTGCACCTTCCTCTACTACAACGAAGCATTCACGAGTATGTTTTTCTCTGGTGGTAAGCTCCGGATTTTTACCGGCTCTTACTGCTTCAACAGCAGACTCAACAGGAATAGTATACTGTCGTGCATCAACTACACCCTCTATACGTCTGATAGCATCTGAATGCCCCTGTGATACACCCTTGCCCCAGAAGGTATAATCCTTACCCTCAGGAAGAATGGCATTGGCCATAGCACGATTAAGAGAAAACATACCCGGATCCCATCCACATGAAATAAGTGCCAGCTTACCATTCTTCTTAGCAGCAGCATCCACATTATTAAAATGCTCAGGAATTCTTGCATGTGTATCAAAGGAATCAATTACATTAAAATTCTGTGCATACTCAGGTGTCATCTTAGGCAAATCTGTAGCTGAACCACCACAAATAATAAGAACATCTATTTCATCCTTCTTATCAAGAATATCATTAACAGAGCAAACCTTAGCCTCTTTTGTAAGTATGCTTACTGATTCAGGAGCTCTTCTTGTAAAAACGTACTTCAACTCTATATCATCGTTCTGCTTAGCAGCACACTCCACGCCACGTCCAAGATTGCCATATCCTACAATACCAATTCTAATACTCATCTTTTTTCCTCCTACTATATACAAAGCATTTAAACCACAAGAATAATTTTAATACAAGCAGGTTCATTTGGGAATAAAAAATATTCAAATACTTTAATATTTAGATACCAGGGTCAAAAGGTCATGCTGACTCGTCGTGCTTGCACGTAAGAGGCTGTATGCACCTTTATGACCCGCCAAAACATGAAAAAGTAGCCATTT
>JAZQOI010000074.1:0-16175 GCA_045627745.1 Lachnospiraceae bacterium
ATCCTCAAAACATTCAAAATCCGCTCATTTTTCTGCAAAAAATGGCTACTTTTTCATGTTTTGGCGGGTCATAAAGGTGCATACAGCCTCTTACGTGCAAGCACGACGAGTCAGCATGACCTTTTGACCCTGGTATCATATTCTATGGTACTATCCTAATTTCTGAATAAGATGATCAAGCATCTCACTAACTGCATTAATAAATCTACTGGATGCATTATATGCATTTTGAAACTTAATCATATTAGATAATTCTTCATTGGAATCAACACCCATTATCTGCTGTCTTGAATCATCGAGAGAATCCACCGTAAGCGCCTGTGCTTCCGAAAAACTCTTATATACAGAGCCGGCACTTGCCTGCTGTGATACCATATCAGAATAATAGGTTCTGTAATTGCTGATTTTGGTAACATTGGGATTAAGAACCATGGATTCATTGGCAAAGGCATCTGCCAAGGCATCAGCCTTAGTCTGGTCTACCGAGCCGTCTGCCCTTGTCATGGCGGCATCCGGATAACCAAGAAGCGAAGGTGTTTTAAGTAAATCCGGATTAATTCTTAGGTTAGTAATGGAATACATGGTTGAAATATCCGAAGGACTTCTTGATGTATCCTCTGATACATATTCATACTGTCCCGAACCATTTAACTCATATCTTTCAGAACCGATTCGTTCAAAGAGTTCGTAGGCACATTTCTTTTCACTGTCATAAGTAGGATTAGTTCCTGACTGAATCTGACTCTGCTCTCCTGCAAGAATATCATTCATATCAGTAACCATCTTATGAACAAGCTGATCAAGCTCAGCCATTGCATTCATTACTATTGAATTGGCGGTTGCCATTTTATCTGTGGCTCCGTCATTATATAAGTCCACTGTTTTTCCTGTTTCAGAATCATAATACTCACTTGAAATATCAGTGTAATTAGCTCTTCTGTCTCCTCTTGCAAGGACCAGTGACTTTAACTCACCAATATTGGTATTATTGGCTGTACATATTTCTTCATTAAGATTATTAAATACAGGATCGTTTCCTGCATAGGGCCAGGTAGGAGTATAGAAGCCTGTAGTATTGTCCATTATATAACCCATTTCAAAGGGTCTGTTTGTACCTCTTACTACAAAAGTCATTCCCTCTATGGCAACCTCTACAACCCCATCTATATCCTCTGTGTAGGTCATATTGGTATATCCTGCCAGCTCGTCCAGTAAATTGTTACGTTCATCACGTAAATCATTGGCCTCTTCACATCCGAGCTCTATGGTAAGAATCTTGGTATTAAGACCTACTATCTTTTCGCCAATATCATTGATTTTATCAACCATATCCTTAACTCTTGCGTTAAGATTATCCTGATAATCCTGAAGTCCGTTGTATACTGACTGGGCTCTCTGAATAAATTCAGAACACTTTGCCACAAACTGCCCCTGATTAACTGAACTGGAGGGATCCTTCTGAAGCTCCTCCACTGCTGTCCACATTCCATCTATTGCATCTGCAAAGGCAGCTCCATTAAGCTCCCCTAACTGATTCTCAAGTTCATTAGTTGTTTCATAACATATATCATAAAAGGAACCTCTTCCGGATTCTCTTCTGTAAGAGAGATCAAGAAAATAGTCCCTGACCTGTCGTGATTTGGAATATTCGACACCAAGACCCTGTTGCTGCGGAGATATTGACGCAATAGTACCTACGCTGTTGTAGGTACGATCTCCTAACAGGACCTGTTGTCTTACATATCCTTTTGTCTCAATGTTGGATAAATTATGCGCTGTGGTATTAAGCGCATTCTGACTTGTCTGCAAGCCTGAATTACCAACGTATAAGCTACTCATAAGTGCCATGTAATCACCCCAATACAATTAGCTATTGTTTAGCATCAAAACTGCCCATCCCGCTTCCTAACATAGTTCCCGTACTTGAAGCATTGCGGGAATAGTTGGCAGTCTGCGGTGCCTGCTGCATTGCCTTGATCATATTCAAGTCAAAGGTCACCATTTCGAGAGCATGCTTTATTAATTCAGCATTACCTTCATTAACAAGCTTAACATTATGAACAGTTTCCTTTAATCTGTCATGGACAGCGGATAACCTTTTTCTCTCGTTAGGTTGATTTGCCAACAGTTCTATTAAGGTTGACAGCTTTAAGGTATCAACATCCTTGTTGATTACATCAGCGATATCTTTGGTAACAGTTTCACGTTTGTGATCCAGGTTCGCGATTCTGCTTACAATGATTTGCTCTTCATCCGTGATTTTTTCTAATGCTGTAACATCTGAACTAACTATAACCTTCGTCTTATTACGGGATAATGAAAGTAGCTGCTCATATTCTGCAGTTTCCTTCTCTAAACAATCGATTAGTTCTTCCATTAAGCTAGCCACTTCATTACCTCATTCCGTACTTTTCCATTAACTTGTCTGCAAAATCACTACTGCTTACCTGATATGTCCCGGAATTAATGCTTGCCTTTATAGGAGCAGTAACATCCTCTCTTACATCAGGTGCATTGGCAACTGCCTGTTTAAGAGTCTGCAGATCTTTACCAAAGCTGGAAATCTGTACCTGATCGGTACGACTTACACTATTGGTCTTGGAAGTACTCATAGTCTTCTTGGTTGAGTAGATCTGATTAATCTGTGAATATGCCTCTATTCGCATATCTTCCTCCTTCCTAACAATCAATACCCGATTGATTGTTACACTATTGTTATCGACTAAAACAAATAAGACTTTAGCAAAATCAGAAAAAATCTTTTGTCACGTTTTCTGATAAAAGTGGCTTTTACGCAATAAACGCCCTTTCTTCAAAAGAAAGAGCGTTTATAAAAAATAATTTTATAATTTTTCAATCATATTTCTTATCGCATTAGGATAATTATACAGGTCTCTGCATTTTAAATACCCTCTTGCACCTATTTCAAGACATTGCTGTTCATGCTTTAAATAATAAGCCAGTTTATCCTTATACTCGTCAAAAGACTTAAACAGTATTATTTCTTTTTCCGGAACAAATAACTCGCAGGCTTCACTCTGATAATTAGACATTACACAGCCCCCCACACTCATTATATCGTATATTCTCTGGGGCAGCCCACTTTCTATTCCTCGCATGGTAATATTAAGATTAATTGTGGCTGAAGCATAAATCCTGTATAGTTCATCGCTTAGATTCTTAACAGGAGGTTCTAACCTGGCAGATAGCTTTTCTCTGTATTTTTCAGGATCGTAGGTATGAATTACTGTATTGTAATTATCACCTGCATACCCTAGAATTGTAACTCTTTCCCTTGAGGTTAATTCCAAAACCGGAACAATATTTTCAAGGACAAAACGCTTACTTACATTATAATTATCAAGGTTCTCCTTAGACATATAGTTATACATGTCATCAATGGTTTCATCCTTTAGCTTATTAAATATCCCGCCATCAGCTTCCCAATTACATAAAAAATCATTATATAATTTTTCCAAATCATCAATAGCCTGCGCAGACAGATTTTTACCCATTCTTTCGTAATGGTCATTATTATATAGCTTACCCACAAAGGATATATCACATTTTAATCGGGCAATATCTTCATCAGTAATAACAGCAGCAGATGCCTTAGCCATGTTGGCAACCAGAGGCTGATAGTATACATTACTTATTCCAATCGCCCTAAGCCTGTTGTACTGCTGTTTATCAAATGCAAATATTACATTAGTATCATATAGGGCTTCAGGACGATACAATGCCATTACCGGTGAATCGTAGCACCAGGAGATATAAGGAACACCCACTCTGTGACAGGCCTCGGCAACGCTGGTGGAAAAATTCCTTGTAATGGCAAAATCATACTGTACCACTTCCTTCATTACAGCCTCAACCTGTTCATCAACCAAATCATCAAGATCCACAAGAATTTCTGATTTATAGGAATCAATACCTACCTCTATCATTCCCCACAGCATTTGTTCTTCACGAATCTTCTTTGATTTATATAGAATTCCTTTCATATTTTCTCTCTTTCTAAAATCTTATAATGGCTTAGCCATAATTTCCTTATCACACTTTTCAAGCTTTATTGCATCAAGCAAAATCTCGAGCTGTAACTGGAAGCCATTAAGGGCAGGCAAAAAATATCCTAAAACTGTACCAAATATTACTCCTAAAGGATAAACCGTATCCGGTATACCAATTACGTTAAATAAAATAGGCATAACCGCAAAAGCAGAACCGGGAATCGGTGGTGCTGCAATGGCAATAATAATACTTACAATTACAATTTTTATAACACCTGATGCAGTAATCGGCAGTCCTGAAACAGAGGCAAGACAAAGGGACATAAGCCCAAGAAAAATCGCACCGTTTGGCATATATACAACAGACCCAAAGGGAGATGCGAAGTCAACTATATTGCCATCTATTCCCAAATCCTCCTTACAGCAGCGCATATTCTCCGGAAGAGCAGTAACCTGAGAGCTTGTTGTAATATTAATCATTAATGTAGGTAATATCTTCTTAAAAATCACACCAAAGGGAACCTTAGTAACTACCTTCACGCGAATAATCATAATGATAATGTTAACTAAATTCGTAACAACAATCATTACAAACATCTTCCAGACAGAAACAAGTGTAGATATTTCCGTTGTAAGTAAAAGATTTAAAATACCCAAATATACAACAAACGGAAGAAATCTGCACACATAGCTCATCATTCTATTTACTATATCACCGACTTCCAAACAAAAATTTTTAACATTGGTAACCCTGTGACTTAAGCTAAGTATTACAACGCCAACAAAAATTGCAATAACAACTACCTGCAAATCATTATCATTAGTAAAAGGAGCAAATAAATTATCAGGAATTATATCAAGAACAAGCTGAATAAGCTGACCAAGAAATCCACCACCCTCACTTCCCTCAGAACTTAAAGGATATACAATTACCATAGTAATTGCCGTCAATACTCCCGCAATTCCATAGGACAAAAGCATCCTTGTCCCCATAACTTTACCAATCTTTCCTAATGCGGTGGCACTTTCTAAGCCTATAATTCCATCAATAACAGCAAAAAATACAAGAGGTGTTGCAATGGCGGAAATAAGACTAATCATTTTAGAAAAGAAGGGCGTAACTATTTCACCGGAAATAGTATTATAAATAGACATAGGAAGAGAACAGACAATAAAATATGATATAATCGCGAGCACAATGGCTAAGAATATATTCTTCATCATTTTATTCGAAACAGGCTTCATTTCACCGTTAACAACGACCCTGTTTATGCCATTTCCACGTTCCAGATATGTATAGTAGGGCTTAAGTCCGATTCGAACAAGAATATCAAGACTGTCGTAGTATTGTGATTCTATGTTACAGGGATTGAACTTCTCACCCTGACAATCAACATAGAAGTGTATTCTTCCCAGGAATTTATATGCTTCAAGGGAAACATGAACATCCTCTCCGAATTTATCTCTAAACCGAAGCATAATTTCCTCTAATGTCAGAGAAATCTTTTTAAAGTCAACTGCTCTTTTACCGGCAGCAACTACATACCATTCCTCGGCATCTAAAAGTGATCCATTAATGAAATCTGAGGTCAGCTTATTACTTCTTCGAATAAAATGCATATCACACCTCCATAATTCCAGAAATATTAAATACTCTTTCCTATACCCTGTGGGATAATAGCAGTGAATATAGTTCCTTTTCCAACGGCACTGTCTACGTTAAGCTTACCATTCATTTGTTCTACAAGCTTTTTGGTAATTCTTACCTTGAAATTACCGCCCTCAAAGGCATCCTTTTTTCGTAACCTGCTCTTAGTATTATATCTGATTAACTGTTTAACCATATCACGCTTCATACCGACACCGGTATCTTCCACATTAATTATAAGATTAATACTGTCCTGACCGCCATGTCTTGACTGAACAGTCAGAGAAATACTTCCATTTTTTGTATATTTAACAGCATCACTTATCAGATTAATCATAACCTGTCTAAGAAGCATTGGCGTTCCAACAAGCACCTTCGGAACAGATTCCTCAACAGATACCTTAAAGGTATCCTCAGAATCCTTAACAAGCGGAAGTAAATAAATACCTATTTCCTTAACAATATCACGTATAGAGTATTCCACCGGGTCATAATCATCAACATTTACATTAAGGTTGTTAAATTCCATAACATTATTAACGATTGACATAATCAATCTGCCATAGCCTTCAACATATTCACACAGTTCCTTCTGGGCTTCATTCATGCTATCTGTTGGAATTGCATGACTCTTTTCAATCATTTTCGCTACCGGTTCAGCAATTTCATAGGACATTTCCCGAATAAAAACCCTGTTATCCTCATCCTGACGGTCTACCGTTTCCCTGACTGTCTCTAATTCTTCTATTGTCTTAACAAGCTTTCTGTAATCCGGTGTCTCCATTGTCAAAATCATTATCAGCAAAGAAACAGAATACCCAAAGGATAATGAAATAACCTGTGAATAGGTAGTCTGAACTCCAATAGAAACAAGGGCAATTGCAATATGAGCAATTACAGAAAAAATCTGTCTTGAATTAATATGCTTTCTGTTACACGAAACACTATAAAGAGTAAGAGCAAAATAATAAATAGGATAAACGTATATTATCCATATTAGGGAACCATATGAAAAATGACCATATTTTCCGGCGGTAAAAAAGATATTTGCATATTGATTGGCAATAAGACATTCAATAATAAAAATAAACGGAAAATATGTTCTGACATAATAGCCTACTGTTTTTTCTTTTCTGTCCCCTAAATATTCCACAATATACCGGTAAAAAATAAGAAAAACAAATGCATTTACAAGGAAAAAAATCGCAATTACGATTCTTATAATCTCCACCGGAACGACTTTGTAATATTTGCTAAGCATTAACGAGCAGGTAATATCCACAATGGTAAGAAAGGTCGACGAATGAAGTAGCATAATAAACAGACGACTACTGTATTTGTCATGCATATATTGAATTCTTACATAGACCATTTCGATAAATAGCAGTACTAAAGCCGCTAAATCATAGTCCATACTATAGGTAATGTCCATCTATATTCATTCTCCCGAATAGTTATCTGTTTCTTCTCTCGTGTCTCTTATCCTTATAATACTCTTCCTTATCACGATACATAAGCTTATCTGCCTGTTCCATCAGCTCCTCAATATTTAACATAGGATGGTCTTCACTTCTGGCAATACCGATGGCAACAGAAAGAGTATCGGAAAACTGCAGCTTACATTTAGCAATACGAGCCTTGACCTGACTGACAGTATCTTCAACATCATCAATGGGATCAAGAATAATTACAGCAAATTCATCTCCACCGATTCTAAAGCACTTTCCATGATTTTCAAATAATTCAGTAATACACTCTGCTGCTGAGGTAATAAGCTCATCACCTGATAAATGACCCTTTTCATCATTGACCTGTTTAAGTCCATTAATATCAATAACGGCTATGGACACATCTCCTGTCTTCTTCTCTCCCTTAATACTCTCCATCATATTATCAAAGGCACGCCGATTATAAAGACCTGTTAAAATATCAGTCTCCGAGTCGGTCTTAAAGAGCATTGTTTCCTTCTCCTGATATTTCATGGCAATTGAGATAATGACAACCATAATTACCAAGGATGCAAAGGCTGCAATAAGATTATACGAAATAACTCTTGTGAATTCATCAAGCTTCTCAGGACTTTCGATACACAGATACCAGTCATATTCCGGAATATACTTGATAATAATATATCCACCCGAACCGATTTTCTCATATTCATATTCGATAGTTTCATCATAATTTTCAATATAGTCCCTCACGTAAGGCCTAACCTCTGTACCGGGAAGGGAATCATCTCCGGCAACCTGGATTATCCCGTCAGCGTCTGCCAGCATGACTGATATTCCATGCTCCTTCTCCAATACATCAATGGAACTGTTAAGATTCTCAAGAGTATGTCCTACACCACATACTCCAAGAAGATTACCTTCTGCATCCAACATACGAATATTGTTATAAACAGTTATACGATTCTGATTAGCCTGGTCGTTATCAACATTAAGTTCCATTTCTTTACCGGACTCAATAAAATCATTGTACCAGCTATCGTCTTCACCCTTTGTATAAAGAACCTTCATTCGTCCGTATTCGGTAAAGTATTCCTTACTGTGATCAAGTACCAGAAACGCAGTATCATAACCAAATTCATCCTTAAGTCCCTGAAGGTAAGCGCCAATATATTTAGATGCCTCAAAATATGAATAATCACTACGATTATCTATGAAATCCTGAATAAAGGAATTGTTCATAGTCTTAGATATGCTGACAGAATCCGCAAAGGAATCAACAATCTCCCTCTGCACCTCTCCTACGAAAAGCTCAGCCTCTTTTAAGCTGTTGTTCTCAATAAGAGTGCTTAGCGATATAATAGAGCTGAATGTAGAAATACCAAAACTAATAAGAATTACTGCTGTAACAATAATAACTACTGTACGAGTTCTCATATTCTCCCCACCCCATGAAAGAATTCTATAGTACATTAATTATCTCAAAAATCACTGTCGGTGTAAAGGTCTTGCCACGTCTTATTCACAAAGTAAGACTCATTTCATGCCATTTCTCACCACCCCAGGTGGAATTAGCCATCCCCAGGTCAACAAAGCCAAACTTAACATACATATTTACCTTATCCTCTAGACAGGTTAGAAATAGTTTTTCTTTTCCATTCTTTCTCTGCAATCTTGAATACTCGTTTACAATTGCCCTTGCAAGACCCTTATTTCGATACTCAGGTAATACGTCAAGTCCCACAAGCATTATATTTTTTCCGGCCAGGTCACAAAGCGTAATATCAGTAAAAAACTCATCCCTAAAGCTCAACTCATTTGTTGCTACACCATTTAGAAAGCCGGCAATTCTGCCACAGGATTTATCCACTGCCACAAGAAATAATTCTGCTGCCTTTCCAATTCGCTCGGTAATTGCCTTAGGTGAACATGCCTCATGGGGCGGAAAACAAATCTGTTCTATTTCTATTGCCTGATCTGTTTCATCCGGCTTAATATATCTAAATTCAAAATTATCCATCATTTATTGCTTCCTCTTCTGTTCCTATCCGATGTTACTGTTTCGTCTCTGACCGGTAGGTAACTACTTATTTCTCCTCATAAGATAGGAGCCCTCATTCTTAAGCCAGCTTACCTGCTTCTTATAATCAGGCAATATCTTGTACACTTCGTACCAAAAGGCTTTGGAATGATTCATTTCTTTTCTGTGACACAGCTCATGAACAACCACATAATCAATAACCTCTAAGGGCGCAAGCATAAGCAGACAATTAAAATTAAGATTCCCCTTACTGCTGCAGCTTCCCCATCTGGTCTTCTGATTCCTTATTGTAATGCGTCCATAATCCACGCCCACAGCCTGTGCATAATACCTAACTCTCTGAGGAATATAATTTTTTGCTTTATCTGCCAGCTTACTTATTTCATCCTCAGTAAGTCTGTCAGGTGCATAAGCTTCACACTCTGCCCTGTTCTTTTTAATACGGTCAATATGCTTAAGAATCCAAGGTTCCTTCTCCTTAAGGATTAAATCTATATCTCTCCTTGTGGCGTATTTGGGTGCTCTTACAGTAACCGTCAAATCATAATTAACCCTGATAGATACCGTTTTTCTATTTGACTTTATAATAGTAACATCCATAATAAACCCCAAGTTTTTACTGTTTAATCATTCTACCCAGATATTCTGTCTGTTTTAGAGCACCATTAATGTTAGCGTGGTTCTCATCATACATATCATTTTTAAAATCAAAATCAATCTCATCAATAATATGATTATAATTAATATATAAAAGGTTATGCTCCTTAGCATAATCTGCAAGACCATTAGCCATTTTTTGAAGTCTTAAATTAGTTTCACAATCTGATTTTTTTATGTTTATTTGCACCTTTTCCTCTTCACTCATATCATCAGATATAGCAAGGTTTCCATCATCTAAGGGTGAATAGCGTAAAAGATTTATAAGTACAAGCTCTGTACCTGATTCCTCACAAACAATTCGGATTTTTTCAAGATATTCCATAACTGTATCAGAGGGAGTAAGCTTTTCATTTTCCGGAACTATTTCAAAAGCATCGTAGGGCGTTGCCGAGGATAATTCTCTATATCCGAATATTGTTTCATCACCATTAACAAAATCAGATTTATTCAGTTCCTTCCATCTGGAATGATAATAAATAAACGGAAGATAATACTGAGGTGAATTACTTATTGAATTAAGATCGTGAATTGCCTTTATTTTATTTTTTGACCAAACCATGTTATCAATGCTTTCATGCATATGAACCAAATCGTCGGTCTGCTCATTTAATTCCAAATCAAGCCTGTAAACATCCAATACAACCTTCTTAGGGTGCTGGGTTCTAATAGCATCTAAAACATAATAATAATTAAGGGGCAGATGCTGACCATACTGAGCAAAATTATAGGCATCAATGTCGTATTCACTCTTTAATATTCTTGGGTCAATTCCAAAAAGCATTCTGCTGGAGCCTATAAGTATAACCTCGTAGGTGTCCCTTTCCTCCTTATAAAAATCACCTACTGCAGTTCCCTCCTTAAACATAAATACTTTATTTAATAAAAATAATACAAGAAAAAAAAGAACTACAAATCCTGTGATTTTTAATATTTGATTAAGTAATATATTATCTGTTCTGTTCATATATCCTCTGCTACTGCAATTATGATTTAAAAAGCAAAATACACAAATGAATTAACACCGCTAAACGATATTAATGACCAAATAAGAAGAACCACCACAAAAACAATCGATATCACCCCCGGCTTCATGCGCCTTGATATTTCATTACTGTTAGGGGCACACATAACAATTGTTAGGCCAAGCAAAATCATTATATACATGGGAAAACATTTGTGAGCCTCAAGGAAGCCCTGATTAAACAGCTTACGAAAAATAACAATCTCCGGTATGTTAAAATTATCCGCCAGTATCAAATTAATATTATCGAACTTAGGCAATAATAGTTTTGAAAGCATCATATGGGCATCTGCTCTTGTATCTGCCCTAAAGTATATCCATGAAATATTTGTAAAAAGAAAGGTTACTATCCAATTAAAGGCAGGATGTAATTTGTCCGCAAAGCTCTTACACATACGGGTAATTATCATCATTACACCATGCAATGCACCCCATATTACAAAGGTTATATTAGCTCCATGCCATATTCCGCTTATTAGAAATATAATAATAATGTTAATATAAGTTCTTACCCTGCCTTTTCTGCTTCCACCAAGAGGGATGTATATATATCTTGTAAAAAACCGAGTCAAGGTAATATGCCAACGGTCCCAAAATTCCAGAATATTTAAGGACTTGTAGGGTGAATTAAAATTCATCGGAAGTTCAATATTGTACATCCTTGCTACACCAATAGCCATGTCGGAATATGCACTAAAGTCAAAATATATCTGCAGGGTGTAGGACAGCATAACAACAATGGCATTAACTGTATCCAGTGAAGCCAGCAGCTCATATCCCGTATCAGCGGCGGCACCGAACATTTTTGCAAAAAAGACCTTTTTAAATAAGCCTATTGTAAAGAGAATCAGTCCTGAAAATAAATTGTCGTAATTTATAACATGATTTTTCTCATTGTTTAGCTGTTCCATTAATTCCTTATAAAAAATAATAGGTCCACTGGCTATGGTTGGAAAGAAAAGAGAAAAGCATAAATAGTCCAATATATTACTCATATATTGTTCTTTATAGCAGTCAACCATAAAGGATATTTGGGAAAAGGTAAAAAAGCTTAACCCTAGGGGCACTATTAAATTAAGTGTAATCCAGTCAGTTCCAATAATCCTGTTTGCTTCAAAAATAACATAATTCGTATATTTAAACAGAACCAAAACCGATATATCAATTACTATTGCAAAAGTGAGTAATAATTTTGCATATTTTCTATTGGAAACAGCACATATAAGACGATGGAAAATATAATTGATTATCAACTCACACAGTAAAACAATCAGGCATTTATAACCGGCAAAGGAATAGAAAATAAGTGAACAAACAACCAACACTATTTTGGATATTTTTAAGCTTAAATGTTTACTGCAAAAAAAATAAAGTATTATAAACAATGGCAAAAAAGCAAATATAAATCCATAGGAATTAAATATCATATTTCATTTCACTCCAATATATTAAAACAGTTTCTCGATAATAGTGTCCTATATACAGGACATATTAATAATGTGTAAGACTGTTATCCTGTTCCACAGAAACGGAATCAATTACAATATTGTGCTCCTTATTTAAAACTACAATATTGATTTTCTCAGGGTTATAAACATAATTTAATCCGTCAATTATGATTGTATCCGAATTGTCAATGGAATATCCCCGGGAAGAAATTAGATCTATCCGGCTATCGCAATCCTCAACACAATCAGCCTTACATACAAAAACCTGATACCTGTCATCCTCAATCATATCCATATATTCAGGCAAACTACAGACATCAATGCAGGGATTATTAGTGGTATCATATACACCAAAATCATATTCCTTAAGCATTATATCAAAGTCATTAAAAACCTTATCAATATTATCTTCCGTTATCATATATTTCTTATCAAAAAGATATGTAGGCAGCCTTCTTGCCACTATATCCGAATAATGCATGGTATCCATAAATAAATATGGGTTCTTCATTTCATCAATCCCTGCTAAGAAATGTACCTCTACGTTATGCTTTAACAGCTCCTCTGCAACGTATTTCATATTATACAAATCATAGTCAAGAACGCCCTGTTGCATAAATTCCTGCCACATAGAAATTGAATAGGGAGGAAAGAAAAACACAAACTGTGTATCCGGATGCTCATCAATAAACGGAATAATATTTTCTTCTAAATTCTTTAAAGCATTTTCATCTAACAAAGGTTCACTTTGCTTAAGATTGTTTTCAACATCATAGGCAAGAAACTTTGACCTTGACATTACTTCTTTTTTAGAAAACACATGCTCATTGGTAAAATCATAGGCTGTATCCATATCAGAATCCTTATCCGGCCTTGACATAACAGCATCAATAAGCTCACCGCTCCACATTTCCTTATTAAGCAAATAGGAAAAATCATTTAACACATTATCATCATACAGGTACTCAGGAAGCTCCATTTTAACCTCATCAGCTCCCATTGCAAGGGCATACCAGTCTATGGAGTAAAACACCATTTTAGTATTCTTATTATGAGAAAACTCCTGTTCAAGGGAAATTGCATGATTTTTAATACTGCCACCACTGAAGGGTATCTTAATCATATTTATATTATACAGAGCATCAAAATCAGAAGGCCACAATGCCTCTATCATTGAAGAGCCTACAAGTATAGAATCATGTTCGAAATTTCTGATAATTCCGGGATTCTGATAGGATTCATTATTTATATCATATTCAAATTGTGCGGCAGGCTTATGATAGTGAAAGTAAGGGTCAACAAAAATAACAATTCCGCATACTAAACATAGCAATCCCAACACAATGCCAATACACAAATAAAAAGCTTTCTTACAATTCATATTGTTCCCTCTAAAACTTAAAATACAAGAAATTAGCTGTAATAAACTCCGGTCCGTATACGCCAAAAATAAGAACAGCAAATATCGCAATCAGATATATCAACCATTGAATACATATATTCTTTTTCATTAATTCTTTACGAACAAAATATCCCTTTTCATTGGCTATATCAACTGCTGCCACTATAATCAAGCTTAAAATCACAACAATATAGTCCTTAATATCAAGTGCTAATTCAAGCAAGGCACCTGATGTAAATGCATTAATATCAAAGCCGGTAACCATGCTTTTTATCATAAGTATTGCAGGCATTATTCCCGATGCTCTAAAGAACACCCAGGCTATAGTCATTAGAATAAAGGTTAAAATAATTCTTGCCACTCTACACCTTTTAAAGGGCTTAATAAATCCACCTAAAACCTGCAAGGCGCCGTTAATAATACCCCACACCACAAAATGCCAGCTGGCACCATGCCACAAGCCACTGACAAGAAATACAATTAATACATTCACAGATTTTTTAAGCTTACCCTTTCTGCTGCCCCCAAGAGGAAAATACAGGTATTCCTTAAACCAGGTGGATAATGATATATGCCACCTGCGCCAGAAATCAGCAACAGAATCTGCAAAATAGGGTTGATTAAAATTCCTAATCAGATTAAAGCCTAAAATCTCTGCCGCTCCTGAGGCTAATGCAGAGTATCCCGCAAAATCAAAATATATCTGAAAGGAAAAGAACAGAGCTGCAACAATTACAACAATACCCCCATAATTCTTATAATTATCAAACACGGTATCAACAAGCAATGACATTCTGTCACACACAACTACCTTCAAAAAATAACCCCACAGCATTAGAAGAGCTCCACTCTTCATTCTGTTATAATCAAAGGTTTTATCCTCCTTAAGCTGAGGGAGAAAATGTTTTGACTTTTCAATTGGTCCTGAAAGAATATTGGGAAAAAAAGATACAAAAAGTGCATAGGAAATAATGCTCTTTTCACTTTCAACATCACCTCTGTAAATGTCAATGATATAGGTAAAGGACTGGAAAATATAAAAGGATATTCCCACAGGAAGGATTATAGAAAATTCAGGCATTGAAGTATCTATACCGATTCTACTAAACAGCATTCGCACCGTATCAACAAAAAATTGACAGTATTTAAAATAGCCAAGCATACCAAAATTAATAATCGCAGCAAATGCTACCACAAGCTTTTTTTCAGATGGCTTATTGATTTTTTCAATTAATGCACCGGCACAATAGGTTACCGCTGTGGATATAAGCAACAAAATAACGTATGCCGGATTCCACAAACAATAGAAAAAATAACTGCACAATAACAGCCAAAGCTTCTGCATTTTCTTTGGCAGGACATAATACATAAAAACAACTATTAAAAAAAACAAAATGAACCTTAATGAATTGAATAACAACTTAATTTTCTCCTCTGAATAAGGGACGTACCTTTTGCTACGAGACCTGTCCCTTTGTTATGAAGTTCCAATCATTTTGTAATATAATTTTAGCATGGTTTTTTATAATGTAAACAGACACAGTACTCTTGGGAAATTTTTTCAAAATCATATACATTGTACGTTAAATATGCTAAAATGTAACAACAATTATTTCCAAATGATAAGGAGGTTATTCAATGAGAAAAATTTACAAACTTGCGATTGTAACATCGGTACTTACTCTTTTATGCGCGGTTCCGGCTTTTGCCACTACCCCGGAAGAATTGATGAACAGGAAAGAATCGGTTATGCAAAAACGTACAGCCGATCAAGATGAATTCATGGCTCATGTCAATGACTTAATTCCTTCGGATATTAATGATGAAATTAATAGAATCTGTGCTGAACGTCAGATGACCGCGACAAAGGAATTTAACATCAGTCAGGATTTCGTGTATGACAATCTTCTTAATGGATTAAAAACTGCTACTAATTCTAATGTGCAGCTTAAAAAGGAGATTTATGATAATTATGTTAATCTTTCAAAAGTAAATCCTGAATTTGTCGCGCTTGCAGAAAAAGCATTAGCTGACTATCAGAGTGCATTATACGACCAAAGCTTAGTTAATGAATTTGAAAAAATGACCGCCTATTCCAAGGCTGATCATCGCGCCAGAGGACGTGTGATATCTGAAGATGCTGCGAAGCATATTATTGCCGGCGATAGAGTTGAAGCAGGTTCGGCAGCTTGGAACTCTCTTTCGAATGCTGCTGCATGGAGATAAGGGACGTACCTTTTGCTACGAGACCTGTCCCAGTATCTCGAGCTGTTCATTTCTAATGACATAAAAAAACTGGGGACACAAAAATGTGTCCCCAGTTATGATTTAGTATCTCGAGCTGTTCATTTCTAATATAACCGAAACGACTTTCACTGATTTCCAAATCAGTCAACCCTATATATAATTCATATTTGCATACTTTTGTGTATTCCGTATTCATACAAATGCTATTTCCATATTTCTTCTTGTGATTAATATAGTTTCCTGCTCCAAG
>JAZQOI010000075.1:0-2110 GCA_045627745.1 Lachnospiraceae bacterium
GTGATGTTATTGATACTGAGGAAGAGATTAAGGTATCTGACATTGACGAGGAAGAAGCAACTCTTGATATCATTGATGAGGCGGTTGCAGAAGATGAGCCGATAATTGATGAGGAAGAGGATGAGTTAGGGGCTGATTCCAAAGAAAATCCTTATTGTTTTGAGGACGAAAATGGTGTGTCATATAATTCCTTAGGTGAAGCAATGGCTGGTACTTATAATCGTTCATTGAAAATGATTAGAGATTATGCAACAAAGGATTTGTGTTCTCCTGAAAATGAAAATGCAAAGATTAATATTGATTTAAATGGTCATAAGCTTGATGCGAATATTCGAGCAAAAATGGGATTAGAACTTACGGTTTCTGATAATGTAAAAAAGGGTGATGCTAATTATAAAACTCGTTATTTAACTGCATCAGGGAATATAGTGGAGGCTTCTACCAGTTCAGATGATATCCCACTTTACGGTGGCGTGTGGACTAATTCTAGTGGTATGTACTGTTTCTCTTCTATTAGCAAGAGTGTATCTCTTAATGTGACAGGCGTTACATTTGCAGGAACTGAAAATTCAGCGATAGTTTTAAATGGTAAAGACAATAAGCTGAATGTATATGGAAATACTGCTTTCGTAGGTTGTAGATACGGAGGAGCAATATTTGCTTATGGTGGAGCAACATTAAATATAGGTGATTCTGCAAGCTTTACTGGGTGTACTGCTGATAGAGCTGGAGGAGCAGTGTACGTTTATGGTGGAACAACGGTAAATATATGTGATTCAGTAAGCTTTAATGGATGTACTGCTAATTCAGATGGAGGAGCAATATATGTTGAAAATGGAGCAACATTAAATATATGTGATTCAGCAAGCTTTAATGGATGTACTGCTAATTCAATAGGAGGAGCAATATATGCTTCTGGTGCATCAACAAGTGTAAATATTTGTGGCGCAGTAAATTTTGAAGATTGTAGTGCTTCTTATGGAGGAGCAATATATGCTTCTGGTGGAGCAACATTAAATATAGGTGATTCAGCAAGCTTTAATGGATGTACTGCTAATATATTAGGAGGAGCAATATATGCTTATGGTGCATCAACAAGTGTAAATATTTGTGGCGCAGTAAATATTGAAGATTGTAGTGCTTCTTGTGGAGGAGCAATATATACTTCTGATGGAACAACAGTAAATATAGGTGATTCAGCAAGCTTTACTGGATGTACTGCTACAACATTCGGAGGAGCAATATATGCTACCGACGTATCAACAAGTGTAAATATTTGTGGCGCAGTAAATATTGAAGATTGTGGTGCCGGGTTCGGAGGAGCATTGTATGCAAATGGTTCAACAGTTAATATTGGAGGGAATGCAAGTATTGTAGACTGTGAGGCCGATGATAATGGAGGAGCAATAACTGTTCAAAGTGATTCGACTGTTATATTAAGCGATAATTGTATTATTAGTGGAAATCATGTAAAGGGTAAAGAAAACAATATTTATTGTATTATGACCACAATAGATGTAGATCCTGACTTCACAGGCTATGCCGGCATTACTCTTGATGACACGAGTTTAGCGTCTGTACCTGCAATATTTTCTACAATAGGTAATGGTAATCAGCGTATTATTGATGAAGGTCATTTGTTCTCTGATATGGAGAACTATGTAATAAGATTGAATAAAGATAATAAATATTGTCTGGATGCTATACCACCCATAGCTGTTATCAGTAATAATAAGGTTGTTGGAATATACAGTGAATTATCAGAGGCTGTTGAGGATTGCGTTTCAGGAAATACTATTAAGCTGTTAGATGATGTTAAATTTCATGATGATAATGTTTTCTTCAAAGGTAAGGAATATATATTAGACTTAAATGGTTATATTCTTGATGCACAAATGCATTTACAAAATGGAGCTACTCTTACTGTTATAGATAGTAATCCTAATTCTACACATTATCTTGAGAAGGATGGAAATAGTTATACTATTTCTAAGAATTCCACAGGCTTAAGTGATGAGATTCCTTTAACGGGTGGTATATTAACCTATAGTAGCGTGGGATATGTAATCAAATCAGAGTCTGCATCTTCAACCGTAAATTTATACGGTGG
>JAZQOI010000076.1:0-5981 GCA_045627745.1 Lachnospiraceae bacterium
CTCTCCGGAAAAGAGTAGGTAATCCATATCGAAGATCTAATCTACGATTTTTCTTAGAAAGGCCGTAGGTCTATTAAAGTTACCCTTTTGTCTGAAAATCATTTCAAAATAATTCTTGACTATTTACCAAATTGCTTTATACTATAGTCATATTCAATATATAATACGACACACCATTTTATATAATGAAGGGCGGTAAATTTTCCGCCCTTCTATTAAATTATAGCATATCATTTCGTTACCGGTAAAATAGCAACTATATGATATTCAAATACACTTCGGAGTATTACTCAGCAAATTCCTTTTCTGTAGCCCATCCCTCAACAAATGCGCTAACAACATCGTCCCATGAACCACCGGCTGCATATCCGGTAAGAGCTGAACCAAGAACGTTCTTCCACTCTTCGGAAGGCATTGTTGTGAAGTTCCATGAAACAGGTATTTTACCCTCTGCTGTATATGCTGCATCAGCCTTTACGAATACATTAGCATTTTCCTTAGCATTCTTGAAAGGAATTGTGAATCCCATATCTGACATAGCCTGGGTTCCTTCATCTGATGACACACACCAATTAATGAATGTAAGTGTAGCTGCGATGTCTTCCTCTGAAGCTTCGTTATTTACACACCAGAAGTTCTCGGTTCCTGTACATAGACCCTGATTCTTCTCATCACCAACTCCTATATAAATAGGAATCATCATAAGCTGATCATCTGTCATACCCTTATCTATAAGGTTACCATACTCCCATGAACCATTCTGGAAGAATACAGCCTTACCTTCAGCAAACTCATTCTCAGCATCATCACCTGTCTTTGAAGCCAACTCACTTGGATCACATGTTGAATTATCTATATACAGATCAAAGATATCCTTATAGTTATCAAGATATGTTCCTTTAATTGCCTGTGTATCAGTAATACCATCTGCCTGATACTCGAAATAAATAGGAAGATTAGCAAGATGTGTCTTGAATCTCCAGTCAGATGAACCATCCATACCTGCTGATGTGAATGCTGCAAAACCAAGCTCATCCTTACGTGCTGTAATATCTTCCGCAACCATCTTAAGGTCTGCAAATGATTGAATATCATCAATTGTATAACCTGCCTTACTGAGAAGGTCTGCATTTGTAATAATACCATAAGATTCAATAACGTATGCGATACCTAATACTTCATCATCATTCTTAAGTGTGAACGAATCAGATGTTACATTGGATAAAATATCTGAACCTGTAAGGTCATAACAATAATCTGACCAATTAGCAAGCCCTACGGGACCATTAACCTGGAAAAGTGTTGGAGCCTCTTCCTTTGCTATTTCTGCTGTAAGCGTCTCCTCGTATGTTCCTGATGCTGCTGTTACTACTGTTACAGGAACACCTGTCTGCTCTGTGTAGCTCTTAGCAAGCTCCTGCCACTGAGCATCCACCTCCGGCTTAAAGTTCAAGTAGTAAACCTGTCCTTCACCCTCTTTAGCTGTGACGTCTGCATCAATTGCGTCGCCTTCCTCTGTAGCGACATCAACCTCGTCTGCCTCGTCCTTAGCCTCTGTTGCTGAAGTAGCTCCCTGTGAACCACAACCAACCACCATTGATGCTACCATTGCTACTGATAGAATGGCACTAAGTAATTTCTTTTTCATTTTTTCCTCCTTTACTAATACCCCGGCGATTATCCGCCAATATTTTTTAGAAAACATCACCTTACAAATTACCTAATTCATGATTGAGCTCACCTTTAAAAAGTGTTCATATTAATTTGTCCGGTACCGTTTTCGGTATCGGTATCGGTAACGTTTCCATAAGTTGATATAATCATACATTCGGAAACGTTTCCGGTCAAGTGATTTTATAGAAAAAAATACATTTTGGCAAATTACAACAATTTGATTGCATTGATTTTGTGCGCAAGTAACAAATGATTATTACAGATACTTCGCATCTATTTCGTCAATTAAATAAGTCCCTATCCAAGTATCCCGACCTGCAAGCAGTCACGATACTGTAATAGGGACTTATTTGCACTGACTAAATGCTTCAGTGCAGCTTCCATATGTCATTATTGTATTGAGCAATAGTTCTATCCGATGAGAAGAATCCTGCTTTTGCAATGTTTACAAGCATCTTCTTCTCCCATAAACTCCTATTCTCATATTCTGCAAAAGCCTTATCCTTTACTTCAATGTACTCTTCAAGATCAAGAAGAGTCATGAACCAGTCTTTATTGATAAGCTCATTATACAGTCTTTCAAGATTTTCCTTATGTCCTATAGCAAGACACTGTTTAGAGATAATAAAATCAACAGCCTCCTTAATTATCATACTATTCTTATAATAGTCTTTTGAAACATAATCAGCTTTTTCATAATGCTTAATTATCGTATCTGAATCCTTACCAAATGTATATATATTATCAGCACCGACAAGGTCATGAATTTCAACATTAGCCCCATCCATAGTACCAAGTGTCACAGCACCATTAAGCATAAATTTCATATTCCCTGTACCTGAAGCCTCTTTTGATGCAAGGGAAATTTGCTCAGAAATATCACATGCAGGAATAAGCTTTTCAGCATAAGAAACATTGTAGTTTTCAACCATTACAACCTTCATGTAAGGTGAAACATCCGGATCGTTTGCAACTATTTCCTGAAGACAAAGAAGAAGATGAATAATATCCTGTGCAATAACATATGCAGGAGCTGCTTTTGCTCCAAAAATAAATGTAAGTGGGCGTTGTGGCTTCTTTCCACCCTTGATTTCAAGATACTTATGAATGATATATAGCGCATTCATCTGCTGACGCTTGTACTCGTGAAGTCTCTTAATCTGAATATCAAAGATTGAGTTCTCATCAATATCAACCCCTTCATTTTTCTTAATATAAGCTGCTAAAGCTGCCTTCTTACCCTTCTTAATGTCATCAATTTTTACAAGAACAGATTCATCATCAATATACTTAAGAAGCTCCTTAAGCTTTTCTGCGTCCTTTTTCCATTCATCACCTATAAGCTCTGAAATGTATGCTGATAACTCTTTGTTACATGACATAAGCCATCTACGGAATGTAATACCATTTGTCTTATTATTGAACTTTTCCGGATAAATGTCATAAAAATGCTTGAGCTCAGAATTCTTTAGAATTTCTGTATGAAGAGCAGCCACTCCATTAACTGAAATTCCATAATGAATATCAATATGAGCCATGTGTACTCTCTTATCTTTATCAATAATCTGTACCTTTTCATCACTGTACTTAGAACGAACTCGTTTATCAAGCTCCTTAATTATTGGAACAAGCTGTGGAACAACTGTTTCAAGATACTTAAGAGGCCACTTTTCCAAAGCTTCTGATAAAATTGTATGATTTGTATATGCACATGTCTTTGAAACTACACTAATTGCCTCATCCATTGACATTGCCTTATCCTCTGTAAGGATACGGATAAGTTCAGGAATAATCATTGTAGGATGTGTATCATTAATCTGGATAACAGCGTGCTTGTGCATATTTCTAAGGTCCACCTGACGTTCCTTTAAATCCTTCAAGATAAGCTGTGCTCCGTTTGAAACCATAAAGTACTGCTGATAAATTCTAAGAAGATTACCTGCTTCATCAGAATCATCGGGATAAAGGAAAAGTGTAAGGTTCTTTTCAATATCTTCCTTATCAAAAGAAATACCCTTCTTAACAAGTGACTCATCAACTGTTTCTATATCAAAAAGATGAAGCTTGTTAACGCCATTGTTGTATCCCACAACATCGATGTCATAAAGACGTGACTTTACCGTCTTCTTTCCGAAGCATACATCAAATGATACATCTGTCTTACGAAGCCATGTGGTATCTTCAATCCAATCATTCTTTTCTGCACACTGAATTCTGTCATTAAATACCTGCTTGAAGAGTCCAAAATGATAGTTAAGACCAATTCCATCACCCGGAAGTCCTAATGTTGCAATAGAATCAAGAAAACAGGCAGCAAGTCTTCCGAGTCCACCATTGCCAAGAGACGGTTCCGGTTCAGTATCTTCGATATCGGCAAGGCACTTCCCGTTCTTCTCTAATACTTCTGCAAGCTTGTCATAGATTCCAAGATTAATAAGGTTGTTTGATAAAAGCTTTCCAATAAGAAATTCCGCTGAGATATAGTACACCTTCTTATCACCTGTATTATTAGGAACCATATCTATCATATCCTTAGTAAGCTGAAGAACTGCATTATATACTTCTGAATCTGAACATGCTGCAATGTCCTTGCCAAACATCTTCTGTACAATTGCTGTAAGCTTTTCCTCCATCTGTTCATTCATTACATCTGTAAATACCTGGTTTATGCTCATTGTTTTTCTCCTTTTTATGATCGTTAATATTTTTCTTGTTATAAACAGCCTATTTAATCGATTTCATCTATGTCCTTTGTATAAGGCTTAAAAGATTGGATATCCACTTCCAGTTATAGTTTAACTTCGGAAAGCGTTTTCCACAATAGTGATTTTACATATTTTGTAATTTAAAAAAAATCAACAAAAAAACCGGGTAAATGCACTAATTACGCATAGTTTTTTTGTTGATTTTGAACAAATTCAGGAATAGACTCGCATTGTTATGTTAACCAAAAGTTTAATTTCTTTATGTTACCAATTCTACCGGTAAGTATATTTCTGCTAATACCAACATATACACAGTCATAAAATATAGGTTACACAAAACATATTTAGATTTGAAGAATATTCTTCCTACTTAATAATATCCTTATAATACAGCTTAACAATACTATGAGAAAGCGTAACTCTTCTCCCTTCTCCACCATCCAATAGGTATTTAAGCTCTTTTACTGCATTTGATGAAATATTATAAAAGTCCTGACGAACTGTATTCATCTGTTTTCCAACATACCCCATAAGTGTTATTCCATCAAACCCACATACAGGACGGAAAATATCCATTTCGGTAAGCGCATTCATTGCACCAATTGCCATAAGATCAGATCCACACACACAGACATCTTTGTTCTTAGCATACTTGAAGGCAATTTCTCTTGCCCTTAACTCTGAGTAATCAGCATATCGCACCGTCATTGTAAGACCTAATTCCTCCTTAAGCTTCTGCATTCCCTCAAGTCTTGCTTCTGTTACATAGCTTTCCTTATTTCCCGCAATGTATAATACTCTTTTACATGTATTCTCAAGTATTGTAGTTTTTGCAACATCATACTGCGCAGTAACATTGTCAACCCCAATGCTGCTTGTATTCTTATTTACTATTGGCACATCAACAACAACACATTTAAATTCTTTTGAATCAATAAGCTGTTTTAAATACTCATCTTTTTTTGACATTCCACATATTATAAGTCCACTAATATTCTGTGACTTAAAATATCTGGTAATTTCCTGTGGCGTCATATGTGATATCATAGATTGAAAAAATGTAATAATCTCAATATTAAGCTTCAGTGCCATATTTAAAGCACCCGACAAATACTGCATCGTAATTTCATCTATTGCCTGAGTTTTTAATTTAAGATTTACAAGAATTGCAGCACGCCCATTCTGCTTAGATGAAAGCGCAGCAGCAACAGTATTAGGAACATAATCAAGCTCATTAATAGCTGCACGTACTTTAGCCTTTGTAGCTTCTGATACATATGGATAATTGTTTATGACCTTTGAAACTGTAGAAATCGCAACACCTGCGCGATTAGCAACATCATAAATTGATATCATTTTAACTCCTTAGTAAATTGAATACGCCTCTTCCTATACATTTTTCTTAATCCATGGGAAGCTAATCTTTGTGGTCAATTATAAACCGATGGTGGCAGAATTATCCCTAGTACATCGTTTTCTAAATAACTATACCATTTACGCAGAATGTTTTTGTGAGAGTGCAGTTCAAAAAACGTAGGCGTAGTGGTGCTACGCTGAGGCTTTTTGAATCTGTGCTATCGCGAAAACAGACAAGTAATATGG
>JAZQOI010000077.1:0-7918 GCA_045627745.1 Lachnospiraceae bacterium
TAGCCAAGCTAGGATACACATCCATGCTTGACTATTATCTAATAGTCTATGAAAACTAAGGAACCGCCTTGGTACGGAACCGTATGCCAGGTGGTGTGAGAGGTCGGCTAATCAACTAATGGTTAGCCTCCTACTCGATTTAATATATAATTCTAATCAATACTGAACCTGTCTAAAAAATCAGAGGTGATAAATAATAGTGCGAGTGATATAAGTACACCACCTAAAATATCTGTAAACCAATGAACACCACAAATAAGTCTTCCAACAACTACAACTACTATAAGAACAGTACATGAAATTGTGGCAATCCTTTTTGCACCGGGCTTTTTAATGTAATGTCTGAGAAGTAAAATAACGCCACCAATAACAGAGGTTGCCAGTAATGCATGAGTAGAAGGGAAGGAGGCTTCCGGATGAAGGTCTCCCGGTAAAATCAATGGTCTGTAATTGATTATGATTTTTTCAAAAAGTACATATATAAACTCAACTACAACATACATTACAAAGACAATAACCAGTTCCTTATCAATCTTAGAAATACTTTTTTTCTTAATATATTGAAGCAATATCAGAAAAGCGTTAATAACAGGAATTAACAGGAAAAGATACAGAAAAACCTTAGTGAATTTGTATAGAACTTCATTAAAGCCTGTCAGCTCGTGAAACCATACATTAAAGCCTGATAGACCGATAGAAGTATTCTCCGGACCTACAGGTTCAACATTTACTGTTTTAAGAAGTACTATCAACATAAGAAACAGAACAAAAAAGACAAGTGAACAGGTCTGTTTTTTGCTCATACAATCATCTCCCTTCCAAAATGATAAAAAGTTACTACTATAAGCACATATTAAGTAATATATCACACATTTTCAAAATGGGCATTATCAATTATAAAGAAAATATAAAAAAATATAGATTTTGATGTTGACTTGAAGGATTGTATTGAATTATAATAACATCGTTATATAACACAGATGCATAACTTCGATACATAACATAGATAGATAACATAGTTTCATGTATATTTAATACATCAGTTTGCTACTTTCTGCATTCGCGTCATATATGTTTTATGTATCATTTTCAGCCAAATAAGTACACAGGGGAATCATAAGCCGCAGATGGGGCTGCACTTATGAGTGTATAGTCAGATTTAGGGGATGTGACTATCTTAGATGAGGGTACGAAGGCAGTTGGGAGATAAAAATGCCTCCAAAGGTAAGGGTGTCAAAGGATCATGTGCTGTCCGCGGCATTTGAGATGACTAGGGAAAGCGGATTTGAGAACGTTACTGCGCGTAAATTGGCAGAACGTCTTAACAGTTCTACACAGCCTATTTTCAGAGTATATGAGAATATGGAGATGCTTAAGGAAGATTTATTCTATAAGAGCGCCGAAATGTTTTCAGATTATATGCTGTCCAAATTAAATGATGATAAACCGGCATATTTGTCGATGGGTCTTGCTTATATAGAGCTTGCAGGTAAGGAGAGGCATTTGTTTAAGCTTATAGCAGATATAGATGAGTATGACACCGGTGATATTCATGAATTCCTTCTTATGGGTGATACTTCAAAGGTACTTGAACAATTACCTCAGACTCAGAATCTTACATCTGACCAGAAACAGGAGATTTTTAAAATGGTATGGATGTTTACTCACGGGGTTGCCACTCTTGTAACCAGCAAGAGAATGGAAATGGAAGATGATGAGATAGAAGGAATGCTTACAAAAGCTTATGAAGGATTTGTTTCTGTTGTTGAATAAAATGGGGATATTATTAGGGGTAGGATTATGAAAAGAAAACGAAAGATGAAACGTTTTAAAAGAAATTGTAAAAGAACGTTATATAATATTTTGATTGCGCCTACAAGATTGCCAAGGCTGTCCGATGCTACATTTAGAGTTGCAACTCATATTTGTGAAGTCAGTGGAGCATTTTCAGCATTAGCTTTATTGTTCAGCCTTGTATATGCAGTTACTTTGGCAAAGATTATTTGTATTGGTACAGCTATTATATTCGTAGCATTTCTTATAGTGATACAACTGCAGGTGTATCAGGATATTTTAGAAGCACGCGGGTATAATATTTCCAGAAGAGCCTTCTAAGTTCGAGGGGATACTTTTGAAGACTATATCTTGATGAACTTTCGGAATAATATTGAAAAGATTTCTGTTACTGGTCATGAACATAGCAGTAACTAAAGGGCGATTTTGATGTTTGGCACAATTGACATACGTAAACGCAACGTGTGTTGATTAGCCGGATGGTTAATTCAAAATATGATAGTAATCCATTATTGTTCCGGGAGTACATATTAGTAGGGTGGAGGAATGAGAAGCAGATGTCTGGGAAGCATCTGCTTCTTGCGTTATTGTAATAATGGATATAAAGGAAACAGATAAAGCAAAATCAGAAAAAGCAGCTCTTGTAATGGGACTGGGGGTTGATACGTTACTGGTAAATATGCGCTTCCTTGATGTAGCTATTAATAATCTTCCCTATCGGGAAAAGAAGGGGTTGCAGGGAATTGCATGGAATGAGGATGCTCTTTATTATGATGCCGGCTATATATTAAGAGCCTATGTAGATGAAGAACAATCAGTAGCAAGAATGTATTTACACAGCCTTTTTCACTGCTTATTTGCACATAATTTTCAAATAGATGATTTGGATGAGGAATTGTGGGACTTATCCTGCGATATAGCAGTGGAAATAATTATTATGGAGCTGAAGGTGGAAGCTCTTGCGTTAAGAGATGATGATAAGAGAAACGAAGCACTGAGAGGTCTTAGAAAGTATCTTAAGGTATTTAGTGCCGATCAGATATACAGGTATTATCTTGTTAACCCATTGTCTAAGGTTGATAAAATCAAGCTTACAGAGCTGTTTGCCATGGACAGACATATATATTGGCGCAAGGCAGAAAACTATGAAATCTCTGAGGCTGCGTGGAAGAAAATAAGTGAGCGAATTAAGACAGACATTAAGACCTTTTCCAAGGATTCTGTTAATTCGGAAAGCTTAATTAATAACCTGTACAAGGCTACAAAGGAAAAAAAGGATTACAGACAGTTGTTACAGCGTTTTGCGGTAATGAAGGAAGAATTAACAGTTAGTGATGACGAATTTGATTATATATATTATTCGTACGGTCTTAGGGAATATGGAAATATGCCTTTGATTGAACCATTAGAATACAGAGATAGTAAGAAAATTCATGATTTTGCAATTGTGCTTGATACATCAGCCTCCTGTAAGGGTGAGAAGATAGAAAAGTTTCTCAGAACAACGGTAGAAGTATTAAGAGAAAGCGGGTCATTTTTTGACCGGATTAATGTACATATTATACAGTGCGATAATGATGTTCAGTCTGACACATTAATTACATCACTGTCGGATGTTGACGAATATATTAAGAAGGGCAAGCTGTATGGCTATGGTGGAACTGATTACAGACCGGCCTTTGAGTATATAGACAGGATGATAGCTGAGAGAGGGTTCGATGATTTTAGAGGACTTATATATCTTACTGATGGCTATGGAATATATCCATCAAAGGCACCTGATTATGATGTAATGTTTGTGTACAGCGAGGAGCCTGATGAGAACATATTTGTTCCCTGGTGGGTAATAAGAGCAGAAATTGATAACTGAATGGAGTGAAATAATTGTTATGAATATAAAACAGGCTAAGGATTATATTAAACAGACAGTGCAGATATATTTACGTAAGGATGAATTCAATCAATATGAAATACCTGTTGCCAAGCAACGTCCGGTATTTTTGCTGGGAGCACCCGGAGTAGGTAAGACTGCAATTATGGAGCAGATAGCAGAGGAACTGTCAGTGGCCTTAGTGTCCTATTCCATGACTCATCATACAAGACAGTCGGCTCTGGGACTTCCCTTTATTACTCATAAAAATTATAACGGTTTTGAAACAGATGTTACAGAATATACAATGAGTGAAATTATTTCTACTATTTATGAAACCATGGAGCTTAGTGGTATTAGCGAGGGTATTCTTTTTTTAGATGAAATAAATTGTGTTTCTGAAACACTTGCTCCATCCATGCTTCAGTTTTTACAGTATAAGGTCTTTGGTCGTCACAAGGTTCCTGAGGGTTGGGTTATTGTAACCGCAGGTAATCCTGTTGAATATAACAGAGCTGTGCGTGAATTTGATGTGGCAGTTATGGACAGACTTAAGATTCTTGAGGTGGAACCGGATTATCAGATTTTCAGGGAATATGCTATTGATAAACAGCTTCATCCGGCGATTATAAGCTTCCTTGATATTAAACGTGAATATTTCTATAAAATAGAGAATACCGTATCCGGCAGAAGCTATGTTACTGCAAGAGGCTGGGAGGATTTATCTGAAATTATTAAAATGTATGAAGCTGAGGGAATTACAGTTGAAGAATCCCTGGTGGAGCAGTATCTGAGAAATACCGCTGTTATTAAGGAATTTACTGTGTTCTATGAACTGTATAATAAGTACAAGAGAGATTATCATTTGGAGGAAATATTTGATGGCTCCTTCGATGAAAGGGTTTGCGAAAGAGGAAAGGCGGCTGCCTTTGATGAAAGATTGTCACTTCTTTCCATGCTTTCCGACCGTATTGTAAGCGAGTGCAGAGATAATTGCCTTAGGACTGACTATGTGTTGGAGCTCAATAAGCTTCTTAAGACAGTCAAGAGCTATGATGAAGCTGATAAAGATGGAATAGTTAAATTATTGTCGGATATGCTTAATACTAAGCGTAAGGAGCTTACTTCACTTAAGGCTGCGTCAAGTCTTTCGAAGGATGATGAGAAGATTACAAGATTTGTTATTAGATTTCTTGAAAAGTCAATGTATGAGCTGACTGATTCAAAGGATTCCTTTGAAGCACTTAAAAATCAATATAATCTTGAGGTGTCAGATATTAAGTCGGTTAGTAATATAATATCGGAGCACATAGAAAATGTATTTGGTTTTCTTGAAAAGACCTTTGAGAATAATCGTGAAATGCTCCTTTTTGTGACTTTGCTTACAGTTAATACATATACGTCCAAGTTTATTTCGCGTCATAATTCGGCAGGTTATATGAAATATAAGGATTCGCTTATGCTTAATGAACGTAATGCTGTTATGAAAGAGGAAATAGTGGAATTGCTAGAGGGTAATTTATGACATTTAGAGATGAAGAGACCGGATTGTATTATGAAAAAAGAGAGGATGGTATCGTAATTACGGACGCTGATAAAAAACTGACAGAGATTTCAATTCCTAAAGAGCTTGAAGGGTTAAAGGTTATTTCTGTGGGGAAAAAGGCGTTTCTTGGATGCCGTTCTCTTAGGTCGGTAGTTGTGCCGGGTACAATTAATAAAATAGAGGACTGGGCTTTTGCCAACTGCCCTAATTTAAAGGAGATTGTTTTAAGTACAAATAACTGTATTCTAGGACAGGGAGTGTTTAAAAATTCAGACAGCTTACAGGATATATTCTGTCCGGATATGGGCAGTGAGGCTTCCAAGCTGCTTGCTGCTACAGTTACATTGATGGATGCCGAATATCTTCTTACTCCTTCTGAAATACACAGGAATGAATGGTACAATAAATGGGACCAAAAACTCGAATATATTCTTGATATGAGGGATGACGAAGGGTATCATCTGTATGTTTTATGCGGTGAAGAGGATTTGCATTTTGATTATGATCAGTATGTAGAGTACGTAAGGGAAAAGAAATCAGCGCTCTGTATGTTGAGGCTGCTTAATGATTATTGCCTTGAGGATATTTTTAGGTGCAGGATAAGGAAATATATTCTGGATAGTTCCAAGGGCAGAGGTTCTGAAGCAGCCTGGAAATATGTACTTAAAAATAAGGGTGATATTAAGGACTATTATGAATTGCTGATTAATATAGGTGGGGCACATAAGGATAATCTTGAAGGAATGCTTTTGGATATGGGAGAGCGCCATGTTGAAATGAAGGCCTTTCTTATTGAGCAGATACGTGGAAAAGGTGACACCTCAGACTTTTTTGATGATTTGTTTTTGTAGTGGGAGAGCTTTTTTGAATTTAGATTTTGAATTGAATTTGGGAGGTATGAATGGGAATATTTGTTAATCAGGTAGGATATTTTGTACAGGCTAAAAAGGTTGCCAGAATAAATTTTAAGGTTGAAAAATTTGATCTTAGGGATGATAGAGGAGTAAGTGTATATTATGGTAATGTAACTCATTTTGGCACTGATGATATTTCAGGTGATGATATTTATCTTGCTGATTTTTCATTGGTTAGAATTCCCGGCAGATACAGAATTTACGCCGGTCTGGAAAAGTCCTACGAATTTGTGATAGCAGATAATCCTTATGAAAATATTTTTAAGAGCTCTCTTAAGGCTTATTATTTCCTAAGATGCGGTGAAGAATTACAGGAAAAGTATGCAGGAAAGTTCAAAAGAGGTAAATGCCATTGTAAGGATGCGGTAGTATATAAGAACGAAGCTGTTAAAAAAACTGTTGTTGGCGGATGGCATGATGCAGGTGATTATGGAAGATATGTTACGGCCGGTGCTGTGGCTGCTTCTCAGCTTATGTATGCCTACAGGTTTTTTGAGGATGAGATGAAGCTTGATTTGGATATTCCTTCCTGTGACAGAGGTAGGATACCGGATATTTTATCAGAGGTAAAGGTAGAGCTTGACTGGTTGCTTAAAATGCAGAGAGAGGATGGTGCTGTATACCACAAGGAAACTACTATGAATCATGCAAGGTTTATAATGCCTGAAGAAGATGATTCACAGATGTATCTGTTCCCTGTATCGTCTATTGCGACTGCTGATTTTGCCGGCACAATGGCACTGGGTTATTTGGTTTACAGTAAATATGATTCGGAATATGCCGGAATACTTCTTGACGGAGCTGTAGAAGCCTATCAATGGCTTGTGGCTAATGAGGAGCCGCTTCTTTTTGAAAATCCTAAGGAGTGCACTACAGGTGATTATAGTGAGGATGAGGATTTTTCTAACAGGTTCTATGCCGCATGTGTGATGCTTGAGGTTTTCGGTGCTGAAAGGTATTTTATTGATTGTAAGAAATGGTATAAGAAGCTTCATGAGTATTTTGAAAATAGAAATTCTTCATTTGGAGAATATGTAGTCAGTGCGAATGTTGATACCGAACTGGGATATGGATGTGTGTCGGGATTAGGAGCGTTAAGCCTGTTTATGTATCAGGATAATACAGAAATGCCAAGGGAGCAAAAGGAGTTTATTAATAATATAAGATTGAGCTTTGAAAATGAAGCACAAAGGCTTAAAGCGCTTATGGACACCAACGGATATGCAGCGTCAATGCTTCCTTCCGAATATGTATGGGGAAGTAATATGGTTATGCTAAAGCATGGAATGGTTTTTGCAATGGCTGATTATAAGAGTGGAACATATCTTGAAGAAATACTTGAACACATAAATGGACTTCTTGGAAGTAACGCACTTGGTTTTTCCTATGTAACGGGTTACGGAGATAATTCCTGCCTTAATCCACATTTAAGACCCACTGCCTGCGATGGTATTGACGAAATAATTAAAGGCTTCGTAAGCGGAGGACCTAACAGAAATCTTCAGGATCCCTGGGCTGAAAAAAATATTCCAAGGAATACGCCACCCATGAAATGCTATAGTGATGAGGTAGAGGCATATTCCCTTAATGAGATTACAATATACTGGAACTCTCCGTTAGTATTTTTGTTTGGGGCGGTATTTAATTTTATGAAAAGATACCAGGGTCAAAAGGTCATGCTGACTCGTCGTGCTTGCACGTAAGAGGCTGTATGCACCTTTATGACCCGCCAAAACATGAAAAAGTAGCCATTTTTTGCAGAAAAATGAGCGGATTTTGAATGTTTTGAGGATT
>JAZQOI010000078.1:0-1868 GCA_045627745.1 Lachnospiraceae bacterium
CCACCGTATAAATTTACGGTTGAAGATGCAGACTCTGATTTGATTACATATCCCACGCTACTATAGGTTAATATACCACCCGTTAAAGGAATCTCATCACTTAAGCCTGTGGAATTCTTAGAAATAGTATAACTATTTCCACCCTTCTCAAGATAATGTGTAGAATTAGGATTACTATCTTTAACAGTAAGAGTAGCTCCATTTTGTAAATCCAATTGTGCATCAAGAATATAACCATTTAAGTCTAATATATATTCCTTACCGTCGAAGCAAACAGTACCATCATTAACTTTAACATCAGCTAACAGCTTAATAGTATTTCCTGAAACGCAAGCATCAACAGCCTTTGGTAATTTACTGTATTTTCCAACAACCTCATTATTACTGATAACAGCTATGGTTGGTATAGCATCCAGACAATAATTATTATCTTCATTCAATAATATTACATAATTCTTCATATCAGAGAATAAATGACCTTCATCAATAATACTCTGTTTACCATTACTCATTGTAGAAATTTTTACAGGTACAGACTCTAAACTCGTGTCATCAAGAGTAATGCCGGCATAGCCTGTGAAGTAAGGATCTACATCTATTGTGGGCTCAGAACAAAAAATATTGTTTTCTTTACCCTTTACATGATTTCCACTAATAATACAATTACCGCTTAATATAACAGTCGAAGAATTTAGAACAGTTATTGCACCTCCAATAGTATTGGCCTCACAGTCTACAATACTTGCATTTCCTCCAATATTAACTGTTGATGCACCACCGGCATATATTGCTCCTCCATAAAGATTAGCAGTACATCCAGTAAAGCTTGCTGAACCACCTATATTTAGTGCTGCTCCATCACAAGCATATATTGCTCCTCCATAAGAAGAACCACAATCTTCAATATTTGCTTCGCCACAAATATTTACACTTGTTGATGCACCACCGGCATATATTGCTCCTCCTATTGAATTAGCAGAACATCCATTAAAGCTTGCTGAATCACCTATATTTAATGTTGCTCCATTATAAGCATATATTGCTCCTCCATAAGGAGCAATACAATCTTCAATATTTACTGCGCCACAAATATTTACTGTTGCTCCATTATCAGCATATATTGCTCCTCCATCTCTATTAGCAGTACACCTATTAAAGCTTGCTGAATCACCTATATTTAATGTTGCTCCACCATAAGCATATATTGCTCCTCCATCACCCCAAGAACTACTACAACCTACGAAAGCAGTATTTCCGTATACATTCAGATTATTGTCATTACCATTTAAAATTATCGCTGAATTTTTAGTTCCTGCAAATGTAACACCTGTCACATTAAACGATACATTCTTATACGAAGAGGAGAAGCAAGAATTTTTGTCAGAGTTAGTCCACACACCACCGTAAAGTGGGATATCATCTGAACTGGTAGAATCCTCCACTATATTCCCTGATGCAGTTAAATAACGAGTTTTACAATTAGAATCACCCTTTTTTACATTATCAGAAACAGTAAGTTCTAATCCATTTTTTGCCGCAATTTTCGCATCAAGCATATGACCATTTAAATCAATATTAATCTTTGCATTATCATGTCCAGGAGAACACAAACCCTTTGTTGTATAATCCTCAATCATTTTCAATGAACGATTATCAGACAATGCAGCTAACAACGAATTATATGACACACCATTTTCGTCCTCAAAATAAAAATCCTCTCCGGAATCATCAGCCCCTAACTCATCCTCTTCCTCATCAATTATCGGCTCATCTTCTGCAACCGCCTCATCAATGATATCAAGAGTTGCTTCTTCCTCGTCAATGTCAGATACCTTAATCTCTTCCTCAGTATCAATAACATCACCCTT
>JAZQOI010000079.1:0-1684 GCA_045627745.1 Lachnospiraceae bacterium
CAAAAGGTCATGCTTACTCGTCGCGCATGCACGCAAGGGGCTGTATTCATTCCTTTATCCCGCCAACACATGAAAAAGTAGCCATTTTTTGCACAAAAATGAAATGATTTTGAATGTTTTGAGGATTTCGAGAGCTCGTAGAGCGGAGAAATCCGGTATCGTTGGGGGCAAAATACCTTTTGACCCCAACATCATTAATTAAACCTAAAATGATTAATGCTTAGGAATAAGCTTCTCGATTCCACCCATATAAGGACGAAGAACTTCAGGAATATTAACACTTCCATCAGCATTAAGATTATTCTCAAGAAAAGCAATAAGCATTCTTGGAGGCGCAACAACTGTATTGTTAAGAGTATGAGCAAAATATTTGCCATTTTCACCGTTTACTCTGATTTTAAGACGTCTAGCCTGAGCATCAGAAAGGTTAGAACATGAACCCACTTCAAAATACTTCTTCTGTCTGGGGCTCCAAGCCTCTACATCATATGACTTTACCTTAAGGTCAGCAAGGTCACCTGAGCAGCATTCAAGAGTACGAACAGGAATATCCATAGAACGGAACAAATCAACAGTATTCTGCCACAATTTATCAAACCACATAGCTGACTCCTCAGGCTTACATACAACAATCATCTCCTGCTTCTCAAACTGATGTATTCTGTAAACACCACGCTCCTCAATACCGTGAGCACCCTTTTCTTTTCTAAAGCAAGGTGAATAGCTGGTAAGAGTCTTAGGAAGTGCATCCTCCTCTATAATAGTATCAATAAACTTACCAATCATTGAATGCTCGCTGGTACCAATAAGATACAAATCTTCACCCTCAATCTTATACATCATAGCATCCATCTCGGCAAAGCTCATAACACCTGTAACTACATTACTTCTAATCATGAATGGAGGTACACAGTATGTGAAGCCTCTATCAATCATAAAATCACGGGCATAGGAAATAACTGCTGAATGAAGTCTTGCAATATCACCCATGAGATAATAGAAGCCATTACCTGCTACTCTTCCTGCAGCATCAAGATCAATACCGTCAAATCTCTCCATAATATCTGTATGATATGGTATTTCAAAATCAGGAACAACAGGCTCACCATATTTAGTAACCTCAACATTCTCGGAATCATCCTTACCAATAGGAACAGAAGGATCGATAATGTTAGGGATAACCATCATAATCTGAGTAATTTTTTCAGCAAGCTCACTCTCTGTCTTTTCAAGCTCGGCAAGTCTTTCTGAATTAGCTGTAACCTGTTTCTTAACCTCTTCTGCCTCTTCCTTCTTACCCTGAGCCATAAGAGCGCCTATCTGCTTACTGATTTTGTTACGATTAGAACGAAGCTCATCAGCCTCCTGCTTAGCAGCTCTTGACTTGGCATCAAGCTCTATAACCTCATCTACAAGAGGTAATTTATCATCCTGAAACTTATTCTTAATATTCTCCTTAACGATATCAGGATTCTCGCGTAAAAATTTCATATCTAACATAATAATAACCTCCAAAATTAATTTAATATAATGATACCAGGGGCAAAAGGTCATGCTGACTCGTCGTGCTTGCACGTAAGAGGCTGTATGCACCTTTATGACCCGCCAAAACATGAAAAAGTAGCCATTTTTTGCAGAAAAATGAGCGGATTTTGAATGTTTTGAGGATTTCGAGAGCTCGTAG
>JAZQOI010000080.1:0-6306 GCA_045627745.1 Lachnospiraceae bacterium
TAGCCAAGCTAGGATACACATCCATGCTTGACTATTATCTAATAGTCTATGAAAACTAAGGAACCGCCTTGGTACGGAACCGTATGCCAGGTGGTGTGAGAGGTCGGCTAATCAACTAATGGTTAGCCTCCTACTCGATTGAATTAACCTAAAATCAACGTGCTGAAGTTTAGCTAGGTATTTTATTCTTCAAATCTGATAACAGTCCTATCAGCTCATTAGACATGGATTCTGATGTTCTCAAAAGCTGTTCGGCTCTGTCGTAGTTGGCATCATAGACACATTTGATAATTTCTGAACCACTACGGTGAAGTACACGGTGGTCTTCGCCGATTTTGTTCCATAATGTCTTTAATTCAGGAATTGGTGGCACAATGGAGTTATAGAAATGTCCGAAATGACATTTATTTCCATCAAGCTGGAATGGAACAACTGTTTTTGTTTTAACAATCGTTCTGAGTCGTTCTATCCATCCTCTGTGTGCAGATATTGCACCGTCCAAATATGAACACAATTCTGATCTGTTAATTGCATAATACGGATCCTCTGACATTGTACCCATCTTTGACAGAAGCTCATCAACATTTTCTTCGATATCCTCTAGAGGTTTAAGCGCTTCGGCAGAATTCTTACCGATTTCGTTTAATGTCTGAGAATCTTCTGTAAGAACCTTGCAGGATTCCTCGATTTCACTGGAACGTGCTTCAATCTCATTCATAGAGCTTGAAATTTCTTCACTTACTGCGGCAAGGTTGCTGATGCTGCTTGTAATAGCTGCAACATGCTTTTCGTTTTCTTCGTTAATTTGCCATACTTCTGTTATTTTTTCATTAACAGTTTTGAGAGCATCTATAGCCTGATCAACACTTTCGACACTCTTTGATGAAGCTGCTCTTACGCTTGAAACAAATTCACTCATGGTTGTTGTCAGTGACTGTGTTTCGTCAGCCAGAGAACGAATTTCGTCTGCTACAACAGCAAAACCCCTTCCGGCTTCACCTGCTCTTGCTGCCTCGATTGAAGCATTAAGAGAAAGCAAATTAGTCTGTGACGATATTGCGTTAATGCCGTCAATAACCTTTGTCATTTCACCGATTATGTTTGAAAGATTATTCATATCGGTGCTCATTACCTCAGAAACAGTAATTGCCTGATCTGATAATTTACGTATATCCGTGAGCTCCTTCTGACCTGCTTCGATTTTGTCTAATACATTTGATGACTCGCTGGATACTTCCAAAATAGTGTCAGTTAAATCTTCATGACGTCCTGATACGACTCCGGCTACACTGGTAGCGTCAGACGCTGAATGATAGATTCCTGTACTTGATTGTGCAACGGATTCCGCAATCTCTAATAGACGATTAATATAGAACTTAATCTCTAAATCCAATGCGCTTATTCTCGCAACCGCATTGACGTTTAAGTTATAAACAGATGTAAATGCGTTACGACCGTTTTGTAATCTTCGATACATGTTTGCAAGATCATTGCTGACAGCTTCGTAATCATTGTTTTGAAGCTGGGAAATTGATGAAATTGCATCTGTAAGTTTATTTTTCTTACCCATTGGCACCTCCTCCAAGCGTTTAAGGATAATACAATTTTATAGCACATTATATATATTTTCAAGCACAATAAGTCAGAAGATTGTGAGTTTTTTATAAAATTATTTATAAATATGCGTCAATAGCCATAATTGTCAATGATTTTTTAAAATATGGCCGTAAAATATTGGGATTGATTGCTTGATTTTTCCGCCAGGGGGCAATTTCTGAATTAGATTACGTCTGACAAGAAGGGTACATATAAATATGAAAATCAGCATATTAATATGAATCATCATTGGTCGGGAAACTAAAAGGAAAAAACGAAAAAAGTGTGAAAATCAATATATGCTCGTTCTTATAATGTACAATAAGTATACTTTAAGCTATAATTTTATAGAGTGTATATCCACTTTTCTTTCTTTGAGAATTAAAGAATATAATGTTTTTACAGCGATAGAAGGGAATAAGTATGAATTCTGATAAATGTGTTGTTGATGGGTATGAATTTTTAAATTCTGAGGATGGTGGTATTGCCAGGGAAGAAGTTCAACGAATTAGATATATTTCTTCTAAATTAGATGAGAATAATTCGGCAGCAGTGCTGTCTGTCTATAATAAAATGGTGTCCAGTAATACTTTTATGACTCCGGTTGGTATAGAATATCTTAGAAGTCTGCAAAAGTATTTGTACAGCAGGGCTGAAATAGAAGACGCTCTTATTAAGGATATTCCCGTAACGATTTCCTACAGGGATATACATAATCAGCTTAATCAGAAGAAAGATATAGAAAGTGATCTTAAGGTAAGTAAAAAAAGGAAGACCAAAACCTTTATTCGCGAATATAAAATGTCGCTGCTTGTTAATTTGGTATTAGCTTGTGTGATTGCCATTATGTTCTGGATTATGCTAAAGGCTGATACACCTAATATGATTAATTATGAAAATGCAATTACTAATAGGTATGCCTCCTGGGAACAGGAACTGACAGAAAGGGAAAATGCAGTTCGTGAAAGGGAAGCACAGTTGATGGAGTGAGGGATAATTAAATGGATGAAATAAAAGTACTTGTTGTAGATGATGAAAGCAGAATGAGAAAGCTGGTTAAGGATTTTCTTGTTAAGGAAGGATATATTGTTTTAGAAGCAGCCGATGGAAGCGAGGCGTTAGATGTTTTTTTCTCGGACAATGAGATTTCGTTGGTGATTTTGGATGTGATGATGCCTAAAATAGATGGTTGGGAAGTGTGTAGAGAGATTCGCCATGATTCAAATGTACCAATTATTATGTTAACTGCAAAGGGCGATGAAAAGGATGAACTCCAAGGATTTGAAATTGGTGTAGACGAATATATTTCCAAGCCCTTCAGTCCTAAAATTCTGGTTGCCCGTGTTAATGCATTGCTTAGAAGAAGTAATGTTTTAGATGCGGAAGACAGCATAGAAGCAGGCGGTATTATATTGGATAAAAAGTCGCATACAGTTACCATTGATGGGGAGCTTGTAGAGCTTAGCTTCAAGGAATTTGAACTGCTGACTTATTTTATGGAAAATCAGTCAATAGCATTATCACGTGAGAAAATTCTTAATAATGTTTGGAATTATGACTATTTTGGCGACGCAAGAACAATTGATACTCATGTAAAGAAGCTAAGGAGTAAGATTGGGGAAAAGGGAGATTATATTAAGACTATTTGGGGCATGGGCTACAAATTCGAGGTACAGGCTTAAATGAAATTTTCAATCAAACGTCAATTTGCATTGATATATGGTGGAACAATGGTAGGAATGATTCTTCTGTGTATTCTTGCCAATACTGTGTTACTGTCTTCCTTTTACATGGACAGGAAACAGAAGGTATTAAAGGTAGCCTATGATAATATATGCGAATATCTTGAAAACAATAATCTTACTACTGAATCTGCAGATGCGGAATTTGGAAGATTGGCAGGAAGATATAATCTTGATGTTTTAGTGCTTGATTCGGATACAAAAACGGAAATATCATCGGTTAATGATTCGAGGTTTCTTGCCGATAGACTATTAGAGTATGTATTTCGGGGACCAATGGGTGCAAAGGAATTGTACTCCAATGGGGTATATACAATTCAGATAGTAACAGATCAACGATTACATATGGAATACATTGAGTTGTGGGGATTCGCGTCTTCATCAAAGATTATCTATATGAGATCTCCTGTTGAGGGAATACGTGATAGCGCCAAAATAGCCAATACATTCCTTACTTATGTAGGATTGGCGGTTCTTGTATTCGGATTAATTGTTAATGAATTTTTTTCCGGCAGAATTTCTCGGCCTATAATGGAGCTGGCGGATATATCTGAAAAGATGACAAATCTTGACTTTGATGCAAAGTATACAAGAGGCGGTTATGATGAAATAGCTTTGTTGGGAGATCATATTAACCAAATGTCTATGACTTTGGAACGTACGATTTCAGAACTCAAGGAAGCTAATATTGAGCTTAAGAATGATTTGGATAGAAAAATCGAAATAGATGAGATGCGAAAGGAATTTCTTGCAAACGTATCCCATGAACTTAAAACGCCTATTGCCTTGATTCAGGGGTACTCAGAGGGACTTAAGGATTGCGTTAATTCTGATGAGGATAGCAGGGATTACTATTGTGATGTCATTATTGATGAAGCCAATAAGATGAACAAGCTTGTCAGAAATCTTTTGGAACTGAATCAGTTGGAGTTTGGAAATGATAATGTTGAAATGGAACGTTTTGACATTGTCGAACTTGTTAGGAATTGCGTACAAGCTAACATGATTTTGATTGAACAGCTCAATATTAAAATCGAGGAAAAGTTTGAGGCTGAAAGTATATATGTGTGGTCAGATGAATTTAAGGTAGAACAGGTAATTAATAACTATTTATCTAATGCGATTCATTATTGTAAAAATGAAAACATTATCAGTATTGGCATTAAGAAAGTTGATGCAGGTATTCGTGTTTCGGTATATAATTCGGGGGATAATATTCTTGCGGAAGCAATCCCGCACTTATGGACAAAGTTCTATAAGGTGGATAAAGCCAGAACAAGAGAATATGGTGGAAGTGGCATCGGTTTGTCAATTGTTAAGGCTGTTATGGATTCACTTAAGCATGATTATGGAGTGATTAATCGTGATAATGGAGTTGAATTCTGGTGCGAACTGGATGCTGACCTAAAAAATAAAAGAATTTCCTAAATATTATGTGAGGATGATATTTATGAGCAGAAAAAATATATCAATTGGGTTGTGTTTGACGATATTAATGGCATTTTTGCTGAGTGGCTGCAATCTTACACAAGCCTCTGGGCTTACTGATGAAGAGGAAGGCCTTGTTGCAGAGTATGCCGCAGGTGTGTTAATGCGATATGGCTCTAAACAGTATGGCGGATTAGGGAATTATAAACCGAAAGAGAAAAAGGTTGTGACAGCGTCTGTTGAGGAAGAAAATACAAATGTAGAGGCTGTTTCTACACAAGAAGCTGCTGACAGTATGACTGGAGAAACAGTAAGCGGTGATAAATCAGAAAAATTGGTGGATGAATCTGCTGGAACAGAATTAGCTTCAGGTAATATTGCGGATGCAATCGGACTTGAAGGTTTTGATATACAATATTCAGGATATGAGATTTCAAAGTCATATGGAGATGGTTCGGATGGGGCGCTGTTTTTTTCTATGGATGCTCCTGACGGATATCAATATTTAATTATGCATTTTACTGTTACTAATACAAGCGCAGAAGACAAGCTGTGTGATCCTATTAATCATGATGTGAAATACAGAGCTTTAATCAATGATACGAAACGTGTTAATGAACAGATGACAGCTTTGCTTAATGATTTGTTATCGTATTCGGAAGTGATTCCGGCAGGAGAAAGTGTAGATACAATATTATTATTTAGTCTTGATGATGAAACGGTAAAGAGTCTAGAAACATTTAAACTTATCGTTGCGAATACGGAAGGAGAGATTACAGTTGCCTGTGAATGATGTTTTCACAGGCAATTTTTTTAAATAAGTATTATTTTTAATTATATAGCTGTTAATGTTAATAGAATTTTAACTATATTTATTAGAAATAATATAGCATTTACGGGGCTTTGTTGGCATAATGGAATAATCAAATAAAAAAAATTTAAAAAGATGCTTGACATATAAAAAGGACAGTGTTACTATATCAAAGTTGCCGCTGACAAACGGTGATATGAACCTTGAAAATTTAATAGTATAAACCAACCCTGAAAAATTTCTTACAGTATATTTTTCGGAACAAAACCTAAACAGTAGATTAGGATGGAATAAGCTAGAAAGTTTATTCTGAAAGGATAAAACTTAATTTGAGAGTTTGATCCTGGCTCAGGATGAACGCTGGCGGCGTGCCTAACACATGCAAGTCGAACGGAACTTTATTATGAAGCTTGCTTCGCGATAAAGTTTAGTGGCGGACGGGTGAGTAACGCGTGGGTAACCTGCCTCATACAGGGGGATAACAGTTAGAAATGACTGCTAATACCGCATAAGCGCACAGGATTGCATGATCCAGTGTGAAAAACTCCGGTGGTATGAGATGGACCCGCGTCTGATTAGCTAGTTGGTAGGGTAACGGCCTACCAAGGCGACGATCAGTAGCCGGCCTGAGAGGGTGAACGGCCACATTGGGACTGAGACACGGCCCAAACTCCTACGGGAGGCAGCAGTGGGGGATATTGCACAATGGGGGAAACCCTGATGCAGCGA
>JAZQOI010000081.1:0-92679 GCA_045627745.1 Lachnospiraceae bacterium
TTACCATGACCTCTGTAGGTTCTGGTAGCAACGAACTCGCCTAATTTATGTCCAACCATATCCTCTGTAACATATACAGGAATATGCTTTCTTCCGTCGTGTACTGCAAATGTATGTCCCACAAAAGAAGGGAAGATAGTAGAACGACGTGACCAGGTCTTAATAACCTGCTTCTGTCCTGATGCATTCATAGCATCTACCTTTTTCAACAAATAATCGTCTGCAAAAGGTCCTTTTTTAAGTGATCTAGCCATTTTAATCTCTCCTCCTTATTACTTGATAGCCTTACCATCACGTCTTCTGACGATCAGCTTATTGGAAGCCTTCTTCTTCTTTCTGGTCTTTAAACCAAGAGCAGGCTTACCCCAAGGTGTACATGGACCTGGACGACCGATAGGTGCTCTACCTTCACCACCACCATGTGGATGGTCGTTAGGGTTCATAACAGAACCACGAACTGTAGGTCTGATACCCATATGACGCTTACGACCTGCCTTACCAATGTTGACAAGGTTGTGATCACCATTTCCGATAACACCGATTGTTGCTCTTGCTGCAAGAGGAACCATTCTCATCTCACCTGAAGGAAGACGAAGTGTTGCATATTTACCTTCCTTAGCCATCAACTGAGCACTGTTTCCTGCTGAACGAACCATCTGACCGCCCTTGCCGGGATAAAGCTCGATGTTGTGTACCAAAGTACCAACAGGGATTTCAGATAAAGGTAAGCAGTTACCTACTCTGATTTCTGCTTCAGGTCCATTCATAACCTTCATGCCAACCTTAAGTCCTTCCGGAGCAAGGATGTATGACTTCTCGCCATCTGCATAACAGATAAGAGCAATATTTGCTGTTCTGTTAGGATCGTATTCGATTGCTACTACATTAGCAGGAATACCATCTTTCTTTCTCTTAAAATCAATAATTCTATATTTTCTTCTGTTTCCGCCACCACGATGTCTTACTGTGATTTTACCCTGATTGTTACGACCTGAATTCTTCTTAAGTGATACACAAAGAGATTTCTCAGGTGTTGTCTTGGTAATTTCTGAAAAATCAGAACCGGACATCTGTCTTCTTGAGGGTGTATATGGGTTATATGTTTTAATTCCCATTGTTATTCTCCTTTGCTACTAAATTTATCAGGCTTATTGCCTATAGTTACTAGACGATTACAGACCCTGGAAAATCTCGATTTCCTTGCTGTCCTCTGTTAACTGTACGATAGCTTTCTTTGTCTTAGCTGTCTTACCGGTAACAACTCCACGTCTCTTGTTCTTACCGTCAAGGTTTAATGTGTTAACGCTCTTAACCTTAACGCCATCGAACATCTTCTCAACTGCTTCTTTAATCATTGTCTTGTTTGCATCTGTATGAACATAGAATGTGTATTTCTTATCTCCCATACCTGCCATACTCTTTTCTGTAATAACAGGCTTAAGGATTACGTCATAATACTGTACGTTAGCCATTATGCATACACCTCCTCGATCTTAGCCACAGCGTCCTTTGTAGCAATTACTGTGTTATATTTCATAATATCGTATGTATTAATGTTAGCAGCAACAGTTGTGATAACTCCGGGGATGTTTCTTGCTGATAAAGCAACATTCTTATCATCCTCTGCTGTAATTACTGTAGCCTTGGAAACCTTAAGATTGTTAAGCATTTCCTGGAACTTCTTTGTCTTAATCTCATCAAGCTTTAACTCATCAAGGACAATGAACTTGTCTCCCTGAACTCTTGAAGTAAGTGCTGACTTAAGAGCAGCTCTCTTTTCTTTCTTATTAAGCTTGAATGAATAATCTCTTGGTACAGGAGCGAATACAACGCCACCGCCTGTCCACTGTGGAGATCTTGTTGAACCCTGTCTTGCATGACCGGTTCCTTTCTGTCTCCATGGTTTTCTTCCGCCACCGGATACCTCAGAACGTGTTTTAGCTTTCTGTGTTCCCTGGCGCTTGTTAGCTAAATGCTGAACTACTGCCATATGCACAAGATGTTCATTAACTTCAACACCGAATACAGCATCATTCAAATCCATCTTGCCAACTTCTTTGCCTTCCATATTATAAACAGATACGTTTGCCATCTGTGTGGTCCTCCTTTCCTTATAAAGACTATCCTATAGCCTTTACAGTTTCTTTTATAGTAATTAATGCTTTCTTAGGTCCCGGTACAGCACCCTTGATAAGAATAAGATTCTTTTCAGCATCTACTCTTACAACCTCAAGGTTCTGAATTGTAACCTTCTTTGATCCCATATGTCCGGGCATTCCTTTTCCCTTGTAAACACGGCTAGGGCTTGAACAAGCACCGTTTGAACCCTGATGACGATGGAACTTAGAACCATGCTTCATAGGTCCTCTGTGCTGACCTAATCTCTTGATGGCACCCTGGAATCCTTTACCCTTTGAAATAGCTGTTGCATCAACCTTGTCGCCTGCGGCGAAGATATCAGCTTTGATTTCCTGAGCAAGTGTGTATTCCTCAGCATTATCAAACTTGAATTCTCTAACAAATCTCTTTGATGTAACGCCAGCCTTGTCAAAATGACCCTTCTCAGCCTTGTTAACACCATGTCTATGAACAATCTCCTTCTTGCCGTTAGCATCTTTGTTAACGATCTTGTCCTTCTTGTCCATAAAACCAACCTGTACTGCACTGTAACCGTCGTTCTCAACTGTCTTAATCTGTGTTACTACACAAGGACCAGCAGAAACACCGGATACCGGAACGAGAACGCCTTCAACATTGAAGATCTGTGTCAGTCCGTCTTTTGTTGCCAAAATAGCTTTCTTCATTTCTTTTCCTCCTTGTTCCTACAGCGGAATGCTTTGCATTCATCCTAGTAGGAGAATTATTTGTTTTTCATTTTGATATCTATGTAAACACCGGCCGGCATTTCCAGTCTTTGTAATGAATCAACTGTCTTCTGGGTCGGAGTAATGATATCGATGAGTCTCTTATGAGTTCTCTGTTCGAACTGTTCTCTGCTGTCCTTGTACTTATGTACAGCACGAAGAATAGTAACTACTTCCTTCTTAGTAGGAAGAGGTACAGGTCCGCTAACCTGTGATCCGTTCTTCTTAACAGTCTCGATGATTTTCTTAGCTGATGCATCAACTAACTGATGATCATAAGCCTTTAATGTGATTCTCATTACCTGTGTTGCCATAAAAAAAGTCGCCTCCTTTTCGCACTTTTAAAGATAAGTACGACAAGCGGTGACTGTACACTCTCCCGTGTGTGTCTTAAAGGGAAACAATCCTTAAGTAATCTCACACGTCGTTTCTGCATAATTGCAGACATATGAATACGTACAGTGACTTGTCGCCAGTTTCCTAACTTGACATTCGCTCCACGGAAAACCTACCACTTGGGTAGCAACCTCACGCTTCAACGCTATCAATGTCACAGCAGTTGTTAGTATACACAAGAAAATCCCCTAATGCAAGGGGATTTATTTTTTAATAATGTTTTTTTTTTAATACAATTTCATTTTAACAAGAATTATAAGAACAATTACATAATCATCGTATATCTCATTTTTTCGGTTTATCCTCTATTGTTTGCGAAATGCTCTGTCTATCTGCTGCTCCATCTTCCTGAAGCTCCGCAGGGCAAAATCAAACCGGAATCAGTTACAGGCAACCCAATCTCTTCTGCCTCAACACTTCCTCCGAATTTTTTAACTACAGCGGTATTAATCATATAGGATAAAACTGCGGGCTGTAAGCCGGTGGTATAGGAATTAACCAAAAAGAATAAGGGCTTATCAGTAAGAATCTGAGTACACAGCTCTATGAAAGGATATATCGCTTCCTCTATCTTCCATATCTCGCCCTTAGGTCCACGACCATAGGAAGGGGGATCCATAATTATTCCATCGTATTTATTACCTCTTCTAATCTCACGTTCTACGAACTTGACACAGTCATCAACCAGCCAGCGAATCTTAGCATCCTTAAGATTACTGCTTACTGCATTTTCCTTGGCCCAGTTAACCATACCCTTTGAAGCATCCACATGAGTTACATTAGCTCCTGCAGCAGCACATGCAAGAGTTGCACCACCTGTATAAGCAAAAAGGTTAAGTACCTTGGGCTGATAATCACATTTTTTTATAAGTTCAGAGAACCAGTCCCAATTAGTAGCCTGTTCAGGAAACAAACCGGTATGCTTAAAGCTAAAGGGCTTAAGATTAAAGGTCAGCGACTTGTAATTAATAGTCCATTGCTCAGGCAGATTAAAGAATTCCCATTCGCCACCGCCCTTGTTGCTTCTATGATAGTGACCGTTCTTTCTACGCCAGCCTGTATTTTCTTTTTTAGTATTCCATATTACCTGAGGGTCAGGTCGAACCAGTATATATTCTCCCCATCTTTCCAGCTTCTCGCCGCTTGAAGTATCAAGAACCTCATAATCTTTCCATCCATCAGCTATCCACATTATGTAAACCTCTTTTTCAGTTTCCTAATTTTTACTGAACAGTCACTAACCGGTAACAGGGCAACAGTATCTTCCATTATATTAATAACAATACATTTTTAACTATCCACTGAACAATTCCTATTGCGATTCCTATATAAATCCCACGCTCTCCATGAGTAGACCGAAGTCGTCCATTAAACAAGTGTAGATTCACAAAATTATATATCATAAAATACAGATAGTATATTATTCCATAGGGCACAACGGGATGATACATAAAGCTTTTTAAAAAATGCCCCCTAAAGAAATAATACAGGGCACGGGTCATTCCACACCCCGGACAATACAGACCTGTTACCTTCCTAAAGACACATTCCGGCATCCTTGCCCATATTTCTTCCCCATACAGTAAAAATGCCAGGCCGCCACCTATTACAATAACAAGTGCCCATTTACCTATTTTGTATAATTCCTTTTCTATATCCATTAGAAGGAAGCCACACAATATAGGGCATAGCAATATACAATAACCAGTGGAAATGTAGTAATTCCTGTTACTATACCGGAAATAGCCAGTCCTTTATTGGAGCAGTTCTTAGATAGCGCAACAATTCCAAGCACAATGCCTGCAACTGCAAGAATCACACCGCCAAATACGGTAATACAGGAAACAATTGATAAACAGCCGCACACCAGGGATGCTATAGCTAACCCTGAAGAACCCTTCTTAGATTGTTCCTCTATATTATATGTACTGTTATTCACATAACCGGCGGGTGCAGGTACCACATTCTCTTCTGCTTGATATACACTATCACTCACATAATCAGTGGGGGCAGGTACCACATTCTCTTCTGCTTGATATACACTATCATTCACAGAATCGACCGGCTCAGACACTGCATTTTCTTCTATATCATATACATCATCATTCACATAATCAGCAGCCGCAACCACTGTATTCTCTTCAACAACCTGTTCAAAATATTCCCCGGCTTCTTCCTCTACAATACCGGATGATGCAATTTCTGAATCAGTACAGAAATTTTCCTCATTCTCATCAAAGATTGTCTCATTCTCAATTTTTGTTCCACAATTCGGGCAAAACTTCGCACTCTCAGAACAATTATAACCGCAATTAGAACAATACATACTTCCTCCCTCTCCCTTCATATGAAGGAACAAATCATAATAATAATTATTTACACTTTGTACACCTTATGCATTAAGCAAAGTCTTCGCATAGTCATAAAGGTATACATCCCTAAACCTAATGTTACAACCATTAAAATACTTATAACAATAATTCCAAAATCAATATATAAATATCCCAGAATAACACCACAGGTATTAAGAACAAAATGAAAAAGAACGCAATATAAAATATTCCTTGTTAAATAGAATATACATCCAATTAATATTCCCAAAAGAAAAGCATACAATCCCTGAACAAGATTCATATGATATATGCCAAACAATAATGCCTGCAACACATTAGCAATAGCAAAGTTTAAAAATCTATGAAACAGCTTAAGGATAAGACCTCTAAAAATCAATTCCTCCATCAGAGGAGACACTACGGTAACCGAAATAAATGTCACCAATCGTTTTTCAAGCAAACCGGAAATATTATCCGTATACATACTTCCAAGGGAAGGAAAAAAATTGAATATAATATATAGCAGGCTGTAAACAAAAAGCTCCGAAAAAACAGCCAGCAGTATAACAAGACCAATAATTCTTAACTTCCCACTCCCATTTTTCAAGCTTCCCTTAATCCGGTTCACCATAAACACTTACACCATTTTCCTTAGCCTGATATTTAAGAAAATAAATAAATTCATCCTTATTTTCCTTTGTGACTTTCACACCAAAGCCCTGCTTCCACAAGCCTTCATCATACTCATCCTTATAAACAGTATCCATCATCTTTGTCGCAACGTAAGGAATAAAATGACTGGTCTCATAATAATTACCATCATTAGTAGTAATATCTGAAAAGGAACTGAAATTATAATAATCAGTAACCTCTGCAAGAGCATCAAGGAACTCAATATATCCGTTTTCAACATCTCTTGTGTAGGTCTTGTAATACAAGGGATTAGTCACAATTCTTAGGTTAATATTATATTCCTTGCAAATGCTTACAAGCTCTTTAACATCTTCAATAACCTCATCAGTTCGAAGGTTATAATAATCAGCCCAGTATCCTACTGCATCTGTTCCATCAAAATCACTTACCGCATTAAGTCTTTCGGAACCGCTTCTCCTAAAGCGAGCAGTATAATCATCATCTGTAGGCTCATAATCCTTAACAGCCTCACAGGCCTCCATGGTGGTAATTAAATCACAATATTTAACATAAAAATCAAACCATGAAGAAATAGTATCATCAGGATAAGGTATACGATAAAGCATCTGTGTATGAATGGCCGGATCCACAAAGCAGGAAATATCGTCCATCATTACAGTTACATTTTTGGGAACAAACCCCTTCTTAATCATGATTTTAAGTAAACGCACATGCTCCTTGGGTACTGCCTCAGAAGAGCACATATTATAATACTTTCCATCAGGCAGACTCTCCACATCAGTAAAGCCCGCTCTTGAAGAACCAAATAATACCGAGTCAAACTCATTCTTATGATTAAGAATATATCGCATCTTTATGTAATTCTTATTGGCTTCAATGCCATTGTTTCTCGGATATTCATAATGAAAAATATTATAGGGATCCAGAAAGTAATTTATGGAAAAAAAGAAGCCTATAATAATAAGAGCAAATACCGAAAACTTAATTACAAATTTCTTCATGATTTTCCCTTCGGAATATTAATTCAAAATCGACATAGGTACAACAGGTGTAATAGGAACTGTGTACTGTGTTGTTCCTGATACGGTAACTACATCCTTATTCACCATAACGGTAGGAATTACAGTTGCATTTGCAGGAATACTATATATAGAAGGAATCCTTCCCTCCTTCATGCCATAGGTAAGATAATGGAATAATAATCTCTCAGGATTCTTGCCATTGTTATAGCTAAGCTGCATATCAGGATACAGAGCAGCATAGAAATCAGAGTCAAATATCGTACCATTTGGCAATACATAAACCTGTGCCTTAGCTTCCTTGGTAAAGGTAAACACCGATAGAACTCCGACTGCAAGCATAACTAATAATTTCTTCTTCATAACACAACCCTCTTTCAATATTTTTAATAGTCCTTAGAATTTAAAATAAATAAATTCCTGAGCCGTTCCGTTATGAATATTGAAGGCAACAACCAGTATGGACAAAGACAGATAAATGAGGTAGCGAACCGGCGCCCATATTTTATCCATATCCCTAAGCAAATCTCTCTTCTGATTGAAATAATCAAATACCATAAGTAAAACAATGGCTACTGCTGTCTTAATTACAGACTTATAGGACATAGTCATTTGCATCATAGCATTTGAAAGTGATAAATCTGTGAACATGTTTTTCACTATATAAATAGCCTCCGAAATAGAATTGGCTCTAAAAAACATCCATGCATAGCTTACTATAATAAAGGTCAAAACAGTAAGAAGAACATGAACCAAGGTATCTCTTACGGATTTAGAAGAAGCTTCTTCCTTTGACTTATTATTCTTTGAAGAAAACAATTCCTTAATTCTGTTCTCTATTACCTGACATACTCCATGAATACCACCCCAGAGAACAAAGGTCCAGCTTGCACCGTGCCACAAGCCGCTGGCAAGGAAGGTAACTATTAAATTAAAATCCCTGCGTGATTTTTTACATCTGTTTCCGCCAAGGGGTATATATACATAATCTCTAAACCACTGTGACAGGGATATGTGCCATCTACTCCAGAACTCTTTAATGGAGGAAGCAAAATACGGACTCTTAAAGTTAGTAAATAATTCAAAGCCAAGCATTTTTGCAACACCCACTGCCATATCCGAATAGCCTGAAAAATCACAATATATTTCAAAGGTATATAGCAAGGTTGCCCAGGCGAAGCATATTCCTGTATGCTCAGGAACCTTATTAAAAATCTCGTCCACATACTTAAGCATCATGTCGGCGATAACAATTTTCTTAACAAGTCCCCAGAGAATCAGTCGCGCACCATATACTACTTCTTTATAATCAAATACCTTTTCCTTATCAATCTGCGGTATAAAATGACCGGCTCTTTCAATAGGTCCCGAGGAAATATTAGGGAAAAAGGAAACAAACACAGCATACCTTATAAAACTCTTTTCGGCACTGATTTTGCCTCTATATATGTCCGTAATATAACCCACCATCTGAAATGTATAGAAGGAAATACCAATAGGCATTATTAAAGCAAGCGTCTTTTCCTCCATAGGTAAACCTACAACGGAAAATACTTTTGCCACGGTGTAAAGAGCAAAATTAAGATACTTAAAAATAAGAAGAAGACTTAAGGTTGCCACTACACCACCGGCAAGAATAATTTTCTTTTTCTTACCCTTCTCACTCTTTTCTATAAATCTTCCGCAGAAATAAGACACAACCATGGTCACAAGAATGACGGTAATATATTTAATATCATAGCTTAAATAGAAATACGCATTTGCGAACAGGAGTACAATTACACGATATTTTTGTGGCACATTCCAATATACAAGAAATACCACTGCCATAAAAATCGCAAACGCAGCCGTACTGAATACCATTATTGCCTCCTTAAATTGCAGGTTCTACTGTACCAATAAGCACTTCCTCATTTTCAATACGAGGGGGCATGCTACTTCTTAAATCTATAACAGGTCCACCGGTTCCTAAAATATAATCCTTTGTAATGGTAACCCGACCGATATTGTCATCCTTGGGAATCTCATACATAATATCAAGCATAAGCTCCTCTATAATGGAACGAAGAGCTCTGGCTCCGGTATCCTTTTCCATTGCCTTTTTGGCAATTTCATGTAAAGCTTCATCATCAAAGATAAGCTCTACTTCATCTATTGCAAGCAGCTTCTGATACTGCTTAATAATAGCACTCTTAGGCTCCTTTAATACATCCACTAACATATCCTCAGTAAGACCCTCTAAGGTACATATAACAGGAAGACGACCTACAAACTCAGGAATCATACCGAATTTCTTAATATCCTCAACGGTTACTTCCTTAAGCACGTCCTTTCTCTTATCTAAATCATCTCTTAATTCAGCATTAAAGCCTATAGAGGTCTGTTTACGTAAACGCTGCTTAATAATCTCATCAAGCTCAGGAAAAGCACCGCCACATATAAACAGGATATTCTTAGTATTAACTGTTGCAAGAGGAACCATTGCATTCTTGGAATTAGAACCAACAGGCACCTCTACCTCACTGCCCTCAAGAAGCTTAAGCATTCCCTGCTGTACCGATTCACCTGATACGTCACGGGAATGTGTATTTTTCTTTTTGGCAATTTTATCTATTTCATCAATAAATATTATTCCTGTTTCTGCCTTTTCAACATCATTATCTGCTGCAGCCAAAAGCTTACTTACAACACTTTCGATATCATCACCGATATACCCTGCTTCCGTAAGACTTGTTGCATCTGTAATTGCAAGAGGAACATCAAGAAGCTTGGCAAGGGTTTTAACAAGATATGTTTTACCACATCCGGTAGGGCCTATAAGAAGCATATTTGATTTCTCTATTTCAACATTTTTAAATTGTTCACCATATTTATCACCGGCACTTCCATCAGAAGCAACACGCTTATAATGATTATATACCGCAACAGATATTGCCTTCTTTGCTTTTTCCTGACCGATAACATACTCATCAAGCAGCTCCTTAATCTTATGGGGTGCAGGAATCTTGCTCAAATCCACAAGAGGCTCCGTTCTTTTCTGCTTTTTCTTTACCTTTGCCTTCTGTCCGAATATGCCCGGTATATCGGACATATTGAGAAAACTAATACCGGGGAAGGGTCCGAAATTAGCAGCATGGTCATTGGCGGAATCCTTACTATCCTCAGCCTCCTTTTCAGGCTCTTCCTTATTATCATCAGAGGCTTTATCTGCTTTCTCAGTTACTTCTGTCTTTACCTCCTCTGATGTTTCCTTAACAGTATCGTTATTTCCGGCAAATTTAGCCGCAAAACCATTTACATTTCCAAAGGGAGTTTTGGGGAATCCAAAATGCTCCATTGTGTCCATGGTTTTATGCATACAGTCAGAGCACACATACATACCGTCTATGATTTTAAACATATCATTTACCTGACTTTTAGCCCTGTGGCACATCTGGCAGAATACTTCATATTCATTATCATCATTATTATTCATATCATCATCCTCTTAATTTACAATACACTATATATTTTTGAAAAAACGTTTATTCATGGCAAGTCTGTTAACCAGCCATTTAGGTAGCTTGTCATATCTTTTCCCGAGAAAATATCCAAGATACTTAAAGCAACAGCCATATACAAAAGGCACAATAAGGTATCCTCTGTGGTTATCCTTAAAATAAGAATATGCACACTTAACATACTTAACACCCTCTGACTCAGAGGAAATTCCATCAAAAACATCACTGTTCATTTTCTGAGAAACGCCTAAGTCAAAATTACGGTGAAGCTGCTGCATTGCAGTATATTCATGAGTATGAATAACCCCCGCAGTAGCCACATAGTTAATACCATAGCCCAGAGAAAGAAGCCTTCTCGCCAAAATCATATCCTCATTAAAAATCCCACGCCTAATGAAACCACCGGCTTGTTCATAGGCACTCCTTCTGTAAGCGGCACATACATCAGAACAGAAAAAAGCCTTAATTCCCATTGTTTCAATATCAGACTCATACTTAACGCAGGATTTATCGGGATAATTAAACTGTCTGGTAAAGCACTCACTTAAGGAAGAATTTTTCGAAGGAAGCTGCCTTGCATAAGCTGCAGCAACCTTAGGATTATTAAAGGCCTTAAGCAAATGCTCTAAGAGTAAATTATCCTTTGGTATAGCATCCTGAGTCATACACACAAAAATCTCAGCATCAGAACAACTAACCGCCTGAAATCTTGTTCTTCCATGGTCAAATTCATCTGCACTTATTTCATGTACAACAACAGGAGCCACTCTGTTTCCTTCATCAATAATGTCTGAGGACAGATGATCGTCATCAGACATTTTAGTATACATGATTATATATTTATTTGGTTTTACAGTCTGTCTGTTAAGCCTTTTTATTATTTCAGATAATTTATCATCCGGCTTATAGACAGGAATACAAATATCTATTTTCATAAATACTCACTCAATATGCATTTTCATTAACAAATCCCTTAAATATAGTAAGGAACAGTATCTTAAAATCAAGACCCATAGTCCAGTTTTCTATATAATACAAATCACATTCAATTCGTTTCTCAATGGAAGTATCTCCACGCAAACCATTAATCTGAGCCCACCCTGTCATACCGGGACGAACCTGATGCTTAACCATGTAACGTGGTATCGTCTCACGGAACTGTTCAACAAACATTGTTCGCTCAGGACGTGGTCCCACAAGGCTCATCTGGCCCACCAACACATTAAATAGCTGAGGCAGCTCATCAATACTGGTTTTACGAAGGAACCTTCCCACCCTGGTTACACGAGGGTCATCCTTAACGGTCCAACCCTTGTCTCCTTCCTCCTTATCCTCCGGAGTATACATGGTACGGAATTTGTACATTTTATAGGGCTTATTATGAAGTCCTACTCTCTCCTGACAGAATATAACCGGACCCTTGCTTGTAAGCTTAACAGCAATAGCCGCAACAAGCATCACAGGAGATGCAATAATTAATCCAAATAAGGAACCGAAAATATCCACAAAACGTTTTATTATAATATTAAAGGTATTGGTAAGTGGAACGTGACGTATATTAATAACAGGAAGTCCCTGCAAATCCTCAGTATATGGCTTGTTAGGAATTATTCCTGCATAATCGGGAATAAACTTTGTATGTACTCCTGACTTTTCGCACATATTAACTATCTCTTCAAGTCTACCGTATTCTGACAGGCTAAGAGTAATAGCTATTTCATCAAGCTTATTTTCAGGCAAAATCACATCCAGATTATCTATTTTGCCAAGAACCTTTACGCCCTTGAACATGGTCCCTCTTTCAACATGATCGTCAAGGATTCCCCTGACAACATATCCCCACTGGGGATTAAGTCGAATCTTGTTTATATAGGATTCTGCCGACTTGGAATATCCTACCAAAAGAACATATTTAAGATTGTAGCCTCGTTTTCTAATAAAGCGAAGAATATATCTTATAACATTACGCACACCTGTTTCGAAGAATATATTTGCTCCCCAGAATATTATAATCATAGCACGGGAAAAGTGATTCTGTCGCATCATGTACATGGCAACCATAAGACCTATCATTCCCACGGTGTTTGCCTTAATAATATTTATAAACTCCCTCTTCCTTCCGGATGCACGCTTGGAATTATAAAGGTTAAACATATAATAAAGCATAAGATAGATGGGAATTACAAAAAAGCTGACCTTCCAGAAATAGCTTTTAGGAAGACTCATACTATGGGAAAGTAATCCGCTCTTAAACTTAAGCCACCAGGCAAACCAGTAGGAGCCTGCAATTACAAGGGCATCAATAACCACATGTATTCTGTTGAATATTCTCTGATTATCCTTAATCATTAGACATCTCCAAAAAATCTCTTATATATATTTATCAATAATTCTATCTGAATAACTAAATAATTTAACAGATTTCTCTTTTTAAAGGGAACCCTGCTAGCCTTATCACACATACATAAACCATCAAAAACACCCTTTATATATGCGCCTCCAAGTCCCTTTTTTATAAAGAAGCCACACTTAATAATATAACCTGTAATTAGCAGAGGAAGATTCATCACTATCTGTAGATCAGGCATATTCTTATATATCAGAAGTATACTGTTTCTTGCAGACAGCCTGACTTTAAAATCATTATGTCTTGAACCTGTAACTCCGCTTCCGGCGTGATATACAATAGCCTTAGGTTCATACACATTTACATAGCCGTTAATCCTTGCCCTGTATCCTATATCAACATCCTCAAGATATGAAGAATGAAGCACGTCAAACATTCCCAATTCCAGCAGCAGCGACCTTCTATATATAGCAGCGCCGCCACAGGAAGAAAAAATACGGCTGCTCTTATTATAATCACATACAGGCGAATCCTTACCTCTTGAATATGCCCAGCCTAAGCCGCAGTACAAATCACCTGCCGAATCAATAAGACTGTGGTTATACATCTGAACCATACGAGCCGATACAGAAAAAATCTTAGGGGAGCGTTCTATGGCGGCAAGCATATTTTCAAGAAAATCCTCATCCGCCTCAGTATCATTGTTCAGAAGAAGAACATACTCGCAACTAGCTGCTTCTATCCCCACATTAACAGCATGTGCAAAGCCATAATTCTTATCAAGCTGCAATGTGTCCGCTTTATGACACATATTGTTTATAATATCCATGCTGCCATCAACTGAAGCATTGTCCACTATTATAAGCTCATAGTCTGTCATTGTCTGCTTATTAAGACTATTCAGGCAGCCCTCTATGTACTTTTCACCATTGTAGTTAGGAATAACAACAGTAAGCCTTGGCATACTATAATCCCTTTCTCTTAAACTCAGCAAACGGATTGTATAAAATCAGATAATCATCCGCCAGGGTAGGCTTATCCTTAAATACTACTGCTGATTTTTTAATCATAAAGCAGTCCTTACACAAGCCATCCACCTTATGCTGAAGACTTGCACGATGAAGGTATCCTGAAAAATTACCATTCATTCCCCTGTAATTGGCACAGAGATTTCCTTTTTCATCATAAGAATATCCGGCACTGTCAATCTTGCCCCTAGGGTCATATATTTTACCGCCTACAGCACCTACTTCACTTCTTTTAAGCATACCTGCAAGCTCATTTATATAATCCTTAGTCAAGGGCTTATAGCCCTTACTCATAATCATAATATAGTCACAATTAAGCGCCTTGAAGTCATCGGCACTAATACTGTCCCACTCTTCCCTTGTAAGTGTAATGACTTTTGGAGAATCAATCAAATACTTAACCCTAAAGAAGCCAAGATGAGGTGTGTGCATTACTTCTGCCGAAATATTCATTCTCTTTAAGTGATCCTCAACCGCTTTCTTTCCTGCCTCATAGGCATACAGCTTACTCTCCGGGTTCTCCGCGGTTGACATAACATGGGATCTCCAATGGTACAGAACCTTTGGTATATGAACTATTTCATCATAATCAACAAGCTCTGAACACTTAAGGATAAAGTCATGATCCTGAGCGCCATTATATTCACTACAGAAGCCACCTGTCTTAACAGCTATAGAAGTACGAACCACAAAGAAATGACATACATAGTTGTTGCTTCTTAATAAATCTATATCAAAATCAGGCTTCTTGTGGTAATCAAAATATCTTGTTACCAAAGAATTAACCTTGTCCTCATCAGAATAGAACATCTTATATTTGTTAAGATATACATTTCCATCCCGAACAAGTCCCTTATCAAGCACACACATTATTTCGTAAAGTGCGTTAGGTGACAGCAAGTCATCATGGTCAAGGAGACATATATAATCTCCCGATGCCATAACAAGAGCAGCATTGGTATTCCCTGAAATTCCCTTATTGGAATGAAGCTTCTGATATCTGATTTTGGAATAATCATTGCTACCAAGATTAGAAATAAGCTTATCCACTTCATTCTTAACCTTGTCAGACTCACTGCCGTCAGCTATACATATTTCCCAGTTATCGTAGGTCTGATTCAGCACTGAGGCAAGCATTCCCTTAAGATATTCCGACTTGGTTTCATAGGTGGGAACAAGAATGGAAAACTTATATCTGTGAAGAAACTTCTTGCTTCTCTGAGCTGCAAGCTCCATAGCTGTAGGACGCTCAGCCATTGTTGTTACAAGATAATCAGCCTCATCCTCATCTCTCTGAATGCGCTCCCATGCCTTATAAAAGGTCTTCTTAACGCCGTTACGTTTAAGATAGCTTATGCCACGGTTTATATTCTGTTTGTTAAATCGTTCAAGCTTATTTGTACTCATCTATAAATACCTTTAACTCCTCCGGAGTTCCAAGAACATGTACCTTATCATAATCAACCGTTGAAATGTACACATCCATTCCCTTTTCTATCATGAAATTGTAAAGAGGCGCCACATATTTCTCACCCTTTTCAAGATTAGCATCAGATGAATAATACTCCTTATACATGGCTTCATACAGGTCACAGGAAGAAAAATAGTAGGCTCCAAGAGTACAGTTATCGGAAATTCTCTCCTTCTCTCTTACCTCAACAGCTCTTCCCTTATCATCAAGCCTTACAAAGCTCCAATGATCACCTGCTGCCTTAAAGCAGGGTATAAATCCATCTCCCTTTATGTCCGAAGCCTTCATCTCATAGGCTTCAACGTATGTATCAATATTATAAATCATAAGCTCGGCAGTGCCATGCCAATAGGGAGCAGCAAGCATAGCTGTGGTTGCCTGACCATCTGTAATATAATCAAGCTCTATTACCTTAAAATCACCAAAGCCAAGCTCCTTACACTTTTCTTCAATGAAGGAAGCTGCATTGTCTTCCTTTCTTACTATAAAGAAAAAGTGGGTATCCTCCTTAACATAATCAAGAAGACTAAGCATTGACCATTCAAAAAGTGATTTGCCATGAGCTTCTATCATAAACTTAGGCACCGAATATCCTGCTTTTCTAAATCTCGAACCTGCTCCTGCCATTGTAATAACTATATCCATTAGCTTAAGCACCTGCTTTTCTTACATATTTCTTCCAGCTCTTCAACTGACTTATTTAAAAATTCATCAGGTCTTACAGTTCTGTCATCCACATAAAAACCCTTGTGCCCCGGCCAGGGCTTGCCATAAATAATCTCATCATAGGGAATATCCCATTTTTCCAGCCACTTAAGAATAACCTTGGCAGTGTTGGCATTAATAAGCCCAATATTTCCACCATAGCTATTCATATTTCGTGATGTAAAAAGTATGATTTTGGCTCCGCCCGCCTTGTACTCCCGTATCTTTTTAACCATATCGGCATAAGGAATCATATCCTCATACTTTTCATCCTTGCCCTTAATGGGGCATAGTGTTCCATCAATATCAAAAACAAAGCTTAAACCTTCAAACTCCATCTTATCTCCCAAATACAACATCCTAATAGTTAATATTTCAATTTAGGAATCTAATTCCTCAAGAATCTTAATAGCGTTCAACACAAAGCCAAGCACCTTCTTCTCTCTGTCAATGTGAAGGGGCAGCATTGATAAAAACAGTGATGCCTCATACAGACGAATAAGCTTGGGATCTATACGATTCTCAATCAGGCATTCATTAAAAATCTTCATATACTCTGAATTATCACAATCAAAATGCAGTGAAAGCCGCATATCCTCATCTATCTTTATTTCAAACTGATCAGCATTAAAATAATCATAAAGTCCCTGAACGGAATGGGACAGCTTGGCTATATCGTAATAAGGATTCATATACAAATCCTCCTCATTAAGAGCACCCTTAGGATCAATAAGCCTTAACAACTGTGCTTCATCGTTGTAAAGAATATTGGAAAAACACAAATCTCCATGTCCCACAACCGAAACCTTCATAAACTGCTTACTTGAAACAATTTTCTCATATAAGGAAAGGTACTTTTCCACAATGCCATCTATTCCTGCGTACTTTGTCCCCAGCTTAATATATTTTTCAAGGCTGTCATATTCTTTACAGCTCTTTAATTGCTCAATTCTTTCAAGAACCTTATCCACATACAGGCTCTTTTCCTGACTTATGTATTCTTCCTTAGTAACCTCTTTAACACATCTTTTTGATATAAAATAAAACAGCTTATTAAGAATGGTCCTAAATTCATCTGTACTGATTGCACCATGTATATATCTTAATGCCAAATCAGTCATATGATAGCGCTCAATAGTATAGGAGGCTTCGCTATCCGATTCCCTGTAATCATACACGTAGGCATACCACATACGCATGGTATCGGGAAGAAGCGTGAAATATTTATATTCCTTACGAAGCTTCTCAACATTAGTGGAACGCTTAACAACCGTGTATTCATCACCATCAAGAGCATTAAAAAATCTTGCATCAAAGCCACTTGTAATAAAGCCTCTGAAATTGTTCACATCCCTTAAGGACAGAAAACAATCTGTTTCTATACAGCTATAATCACTGTCCTTAAAATTATCAAAATCAATATTTCTGTAGGAAATATTACCTTCTTCACTCCACTTAGGACAGGGATAAATCACACCACAAAGCAAGCCCTTTACTGTAATTCCATATATTTCCTTGGCATATAATGACTTTTCAAGAATTACACCTAACTTCCTTGTGTCAGTAACCTGAAAATCAGAAAATACTCTTACTACACTGCAATCTCTGTTTTTCTCAATAACCTCCTCAATGGCAGCCTCATCATCACATACAAATGACTTAACTAATTCCTGAGCAAGAAACAGCTTTCTTGCTCGTTCCTTAAGAGATACCCTCTTAAAAATCGTATTACCATAGCTTACGCCACCGGTTATTGTTCGAATCTCCAAAGAAGGAATCCGTGAATCATCGTAATAAATTATGACTTTTCTCATAAATATGCCTTCCTGCGTTTAATCAAAACACCTATTCCCGAAACAATCGTGCATACGGCAATTACACAGATTCCAAGCTTCGTATATAGGGACAAAAGATAGCTGTCGTTAGTAGACAGAATAGAAGAAATATATTCAAGGAACGCAGCGCCGTTAAAATCAATTCCTGCAAGCCTTGAAATAATAAGTAAAAGTATTCCCTCCATAGCCCATGCCAAAAAGCTCATTAATATTAAAAGGGAATACCTTCCAAGAACCAGCTTTTTAACATATTTATACGCAACATCTAAGGTTTCCACACCCTTAAGAGCCATCATGGAACGTTTGGTCGAACGGTTCATGATAATATATCGATTGAGATACGTGTATGCCGATGGAAACGTAACATATACAAAAATCACAAATATTAGAAACACTGCCAAAAATACAGATACAGCATTAAGTGACTTTGGCGAAACAAAGGCAAGGGGAATAATTATAAGCACCAAAGCAAGGGTATCAAAAAATCTATCCACAAGTGTACTGAAAAAACCAATGCCAAATGCCTTAGACAGCCTGGTATATACAACAACACGATATATTTCCCCAAGCTTAAAGGGCACAATCAGATTAACAAGGGTTGTTCTGAAATATGCAAAAATAAAGCTTTTCAGTTCGATTTTCTGTTCTAACAAAACAAGGTACATGCGCATCATCTTGATAAAATGAATAACAATAAACATTACAAGACAAAACAGTATACCAGCAATCAGCTTCACATTATTCATGCCTCAATACTAGCCTCATATTCCTCTATTATCTTCTCTCGATAATCCTCAGTAATTACCTGAGGATTTCTGTAATAATCAAATAACATCTTAAGTACGGTAAATGCCTGATTTATCATTTTAACATTGCTGACCTGATCGTCCTCTCTCCAGGAAATAGGATAAAATACAGCATCCTGTCCATAATATTCCGTAGCAAGAATCATACAGTAATTGAACATAAGATTATCGGGAAACTTCTCATAAAATCTGTTTCTTAACATATCAACACTATACATATTAAGACCGGAGCCTAAGTCATATATTTTCTTCCTTAATACTAAAGCAAAAAGAAAATCGTAAACCATATTCCCAAAGGTTCTAAAGGCTGAGTACCCTGCCAGTCTTGAACCCATCATAAATCTGGCTCCAAGGACACAGTCATGCTTTCTGTAATAGCCCCTGGACAGAACAGGAAGAAAATCCTCCACCGAACCCTGATCATCTCCATGAAGCACAATCACATAGTCAAAATCATTCTTAATTGCATAATCAAAGGCAACCTTATGTGACCCCCCAAGTCCATAGTTTTCCTTGTTTCTAAGGAGCTTGACAGGTATATCATCATGCTTGTTAATAAAGCGCTTAACAGCATCCTCGGTCTTATCGGTACTTAGGTTATTAACAACAATTACCTCACTAATATATCTTAAAACATTGTCATCTAACTGACCAAGAACTCTTACTATCTGTTTTTCGCAATTATAAGCGGGAATAAACAATAAAATCCTGTTCATATTACTCATACCTCTCAAAGTCACCGTTTGTATTATAATCTATAGGCTCAACTACCATTTCCGAAGCCTCATATTCAAAGCCCTCAGGCACAAAGGTTTCATTATGCTTGTAATCGTACACACATTTTTCCTTACGATTCATTGTATAATATGCCGCGCTCTCTGCTGCCTCCTTACCAAGTACGTTAAGCACTGACTGATTGTAATGATACTCATCAATCATATACTCTGTACTAACCGCATTAAGTACAGTTGTTGCAAGAGCGTAGTAGCCACTGCTCTTACACATTCTAAGCTGAGCAGTTATTATATTATCGAAAAAGCTTGTTGATGTAAGTGTCCTTCCCGGTGTAATAATAAATACCTTCTGCAGACCACCGATAAACAGAGGACGAATTATATTGTCCATATTCTGATTATACTCTTGTGATGTAACACCATCCAAGGCATCAGACTCACCCTGAAGCCAGATAACATATTGATTTCTAATGTAGTAATCGTTACTCTCAAGCCATACCTGAGCACGCTTCTGACGCTCTGAAAAATCAGCAATTGTCTTTGCATCCATCCAAAAATCAGTATCCTTGCCACCTGAGGAAGCAGATACAGCAACTATGGGAACACCGGTAATTTCGTAATACTTGTTGGCAAAGGCAGATACCATCGAACCCTTCTTACCATAGGCAGTATCAGCTATAACATCATTTTCATTAATACCAAAGGGCTCTTCAATAGGATAGAGCCTTGTAGGATCGGAAACGGCACGAAACTCATAACCATGATTTTTCGTAACCTTTGGTGCATGAGAAACATCGCCACCGGTTCCTGACATATTACTCTGACCCATAAACATAATAAGGTCTACTATTACCTTGCCATCTTCTGTTTTAAGCACACTATCTTCCTCAATAACCTCCGGCTCCTCTTCTTCCTGTTTTTCGGAAACGGGAATTTCCGAATAATTCAGTGCATCCTCCGTTGCCACATTAAGCATGGTATCGTCCGGTTCTTCAGTAGCTGTCTCATCCTCAACCACTGTTTCAGCCTCTTCTGTATTCATAACAATTTGCGGAATAGTCTCATCTTTACCCTTTTGACATCCGCAAAAGCATACGCTCATCAAAAGGACAACAATTAATAATAAATTCTTTCTCAAATATTTCTCCTCTCTATAATTCTTATGCACTAATAAATTGCTATTGTTCCATAGCCAAGCTATAACTCCAAATTCTTCGTTAGCAATTCTAAAAGTACATAAATCCACATAATTACAATCTTTCTTATTATAACAGAATAAGAAAAAAAATAATAGTATATATAAAACTATGAAAGACGTTCTGTTCAGTATTGTTTTCAAATACATCGGAGGCTACAAAATTTTACGTGTATTTATATTAAAAAAGTTGTATTATAATTTCTGTTTATAAAGATAACGAACAAGACTATTGTTGTTTTCAAGGAGACTAGCTACTATGCCAATTATCAAGAAGAATATCCCCTTAATCTTTATTATTGCGGTTACAGTAATATTAGAAATATTTATCTATATAAAGGCCCCTGTTAAATCGGCAGATTACGATTTAGCTCTTTTTAATCTTGAGGACGGATATAATCTTTCCTTACAGGCTTCAGAGATAGTAATGTCGCAGCCTGGGGAAGGCAGTGGCTACTGCATGCAGTCTCCTCTGATTTTTCTTAATAAGGGGGACTATCTCTTTACTTTTTATTATGAATCAGACGGTGATAACAGTATATTGTTTCAGGCGAATAATGATATTGTTGAAGACATTCAATTACCTGCTTCCTTAAGTGAAGTAACCTACTCTGTAACTTTGGGTGAACCAACAGCCAATGCCAAATTTAGATTATATTATAAGGGGGCCGGTACCCTTAGGCTTAAAGGAATAAATGTTTCTTCCGACTCTTATCTGTATAATGACTTTATTCTTCTAATGATTATTACATTATTCATAAGTGTTTCTGTTATTTTTATGTACAATAAAAGGGATACATTAGTTCTTACCCGAAATAGAATACTCAGCGGTATTTTTCTGATAGTATTGTCGGTATTAAGTATCCCGTATATAGCCTTTTTTAAAGAAGGGCTTATGTTTGGCACCGATATTTTCTATCATCTAAACAGGATAGAGGGAATAAAGTACGGACTTTTAGAGAGACAGTTTCCGGTAGTTATATGGCCCAATGCCGGCAACGAGTATGGTTCTTTGGCAACACCATATCCATCTCTTTTTATATATCCTCTTGCAATACTCAGAATTCTAAATATGTCACCTGTGTTCGTGTACAAGCTGGCTCTTTTATTCACCAATCTTTTCCAGACCGTTGCAGGTTACATTGCCGGTCGTACTCTTAAATTATCAAGAACCTATTCATGCGTATTGGCTACAGTACTTATGTTTTTCCCTTTCCACCTTGACGAAATGGGCAACAGAAGCACTACCCTTGGAATAGGAATAGCCATCCCCTTCCTGATTTTTGCAATTGTAGGCACCCTAAGAATTGTCCAGGGTGATAAGAATATTACCATGCTTGTACTAGGAATGAGTGGTTTACTCTATTCACACATTATGACAACAATGTATGCCTGCTTCTTCATTTTCGTATATTTATTACTGAATATAAGCTTTTTAAGGGATAAAGAACGATTATTCTCTTTAGTTAAGGCAGTCATACTATGTATTTTAATTAATGCTTATTCTGTCTATTCCTTTGTGGATTCCATGTCCTTTGAACTTAATACAAGTAATCTTTCCTGGAATTCCTTTACCTTTGATACATTGACTGTTCATCAAATATTTACAACAGCTACCGGTCTTATGACATTATTCTGTCTTGCACTTATACTCGTATATCTAATTAAATACAGGAAATCAGATGACTTGCTGTATAAGTTTGTGTTGGATTTATTTGCAATCAGCGTTCTTGTTTTTATACTAACCACCAGACTATTGCCCTGGGAAGCACTGCTTAACAACCCGGTATGCTCTGCAATTATTAATTCCATTCAGTTCCCTAACAGAAACTACACTCTCTTGTCACCATTACTTGCCATTGCAGTAGCAATAAGCGCAGAAAGACTGTTTAAATCACTTAAACCAAGTACCTATGCCGTTATATTTGTGTACCTTTTATTGTGCATTTATTCATATCGCTATGCATTAAATGAATACTCTAAAACAGTACTCCTTATGAAGTCATCCATATTCGAACCAAGTGTATATACCACTTCATTAAATGACTATCTTCCCAAGGGCTACAAAGAGGACTGGAATACCAATACATATCCTGATTATTCTAATTATGATGAGGGAGTTATTGTAGTAAATGATTACTATAAAAGCGGCACACGTATAAAAGGAAATTATACCTGTACAAATGAAAATGAATATCTTGATATGCCCATCTTTTTCTATAAGGGTTATAAGTGCATAGATGATTTGGGAAATGAAATCTTGCTGACTGTTGGCAATCACAGAAAGGTACGTCTATCATTGCAAAAAACAGAGCAGCCGATTGGATTTACAATCTACTACTCTGTTCCTAAAATCTATAAGCTTCTTTGCATATTCAGTTTTATATGCTTTACTGTTTTCCTGACAATAGCTCTTAAAAAATCACATAGAAAATAATTCTATTTTTTTTCCAGTGTCATTTTTCTACTGATGAAATTATATACCATAACCACACCCGTTGCTATGATTTTTACACCGGCAGTTACGTAGGAAGGATACTGCTCAGTAATGGCTGAGAATCTGTTCTCGCAGAACCATGTGCCATAGTATAATATAAGCTCATTGATTCCAAGGCCTACCAGACTAAGAAGGGTGAATATAATAAATTCCTTCTTACGATTCATATCGTCCTTACGTTCAAATACATATTTCATACTCATAATATAGTTGAATATAAGGGAAATACAGAAACCAAATAATCCGCCTACAGAGGCTGCTGTCTTAACATCTGTTCCAAGCTTACGCATTATTGCAGAAACAATAAGTGTAATAACAAAATCAATAACAAAGGACAGACCACCTACAACACCAAATTTAAGAATCTGTTTTATTAACTTATTAAGCTTACTTTCGTTCTTTTCTTCTTCCATTAAAACCTCCATATTGCCATCAAATCATGTTCCCAGGGTCTTAGTAACAAGTGCTGTGGCTCACCGCTAAACAGTATGCTCTTCTTTAACTTCTTCTTTTGTCCTTATCATATCCTTAACAAGAACGGCTGTAAGTACAATGGTAAATGCATAATAAATCGTTCCCACTGCAAGCTTAGAGGGTACCGATTCGGAAAATACTCTCAATACAAAAAATACCCCCATCAAAACAACCGAATAAAAATATACCAGATAATTCCTGTATATTGCAACAAAAAATGCAGCCACCACTATAATCACCCAAAAATCATAGGTTCTGTGATAGGTTATAATCAGTGACCATAGAACAAGTACAGAAATATAGGCTTCATCATACCCAGGCGGAAGCTTAATTGCAATAAACAATAATATAAGCATAACCACCAGAGCCAATACATAGGATAGCTTAGAGCCTCCAAGGAGTACTCCAAAATCAAGCCCGCCTTCAGCGGCAAGAGCACTTGATACCTTAAGAGGTTCAATAATCATACTTAAAAAGTCACTATTAAGCCACCATGCCGCAACAAAGGTTAAAGCAACATGTATTCCTGCAGAAATAATAATCTCTTTGTATTTTTTCTTATATACAAAATACAGGCAAAGAGGAACAGTTAATGTGTATTTAAAATAACAGACAAATAATGACAAAACGGTAAATACTTCCGGAAGCAATCCTCTCTTTTCGCTTAAAAATACTGCAAGAAGAAAGAAGAAAAATGCAAACAGTGTATGCTGTCCAACACCAATCTGATTTCTGTAGGGCGTTCCTGCAATCATCAGCAATGAAAGAATAATAAATAAATCTCTATCAATACTCTTAAGAAAGGTCTTTCTAAGAAGAAAAACAATACCCCCAGTAAACAGCATATTAGATACAATCCATGCGTATCTTGCCACCAAAGGAGGCAGAAACGTGTAGGGAATAAGTAGCATTAAAAGAGATGGAAACTGATTAGCTTCCATCTGCAAATAATATTCATCGTACCCAAATGAATCCAAGCAACCGCTTGGATTCATGGATTCCCTATAAGGATTTATTCTCATTGTGAATACTTTAGCTGCATCCCATTGAAAATCCTGACTAAACTCTGCTGCATTTCTTATTCCCTGAACATAAGATACTGCTGCAAGAGCTGAAAGTAGTACTATTATCAATAGATGTAGCTTTTTATTATTCTTAATCTTGCTTACTAAATTATTCATAATATTTTTAGATGGCAGCAACAACAGCATCCTTAAGCTCTGTTAGCTTAGCCTCTGCATCCTCTAAACTGTTTCCTTTAATACCCATGTAGAACTTGATTTTAGGCTCTGTTCCTGAAGGTCTTGCACAGCACCAGGAATCATTTTCAAGCTCAAAGTACAGTACATTGGAATTAGGAAGTCCGGTCTTACCCTTCTCTCCCGTAGCCATATCTACAACCTCATCAAGCTTGTAATCTCTAAATTTAAGAACCTTAAGTGAACCAAATTCCTTAGGTGGATTCTCACGGAATTTATTCATAATATTCTGAATCTCCTGAGCACCCTCAATACCCTTCATGGTAATTGTATGAATACCTTCCATGAAATATCCATACTGCTCATAAATATTAATCATCTGATCCCAAACTGTGATTCCCTTACTCTTGCAATAAGCTGCAACTTCACACAGACACATTACAGCAACTATAGCATCCTTATCACGGGCATGAGTTCCCGCAAGACATCCATAGGATTCCTCAAGACCAAATACATAATTATTTGTTCCCTTCTCTAAGAACCACTTAATCTGCTCACCAATGTACTTAAAGCCTGTAAGCACTTCAATAAGCTTAACATCATAGGCTGCACATAAAGGATCGGCAAGATTTGTTGTAACGATTGTCTTAACAAGAGCCGGATTAGCAGGCATTGTACCGGTTGCCTTGCGCTCTCTTAAAATATATTCTGCTATAAGCATACCTGACATATTTCCTGTAAAAGGAATATATTCCCCTGACTTGGTATCCTTAGCATAAATACCCAGTCTGTCAGCATCGGGATCTGTTGCAAGAACAATATCTGCATCCTTCTCCTTGGCAAGCTTAAGAGCAAGTGTAAATGCCTTAGGATCCTCAGGGTTAGGATATTCAAGCGTAGTAAAGTCAGGATCCGGAAGCTCCTGTTCGGGAACCACATATACATTCTTGAATCCAAGCTCTGAAAGAATTCTTCTTACAGGAACATTTCCTGTGCCATGGAATGGTGTGTAAACGATTTTAATATCATTAGCCATCTGTGTAATTACTTCAGGATGAATAATCTGCTTCTTAAGCTCAACCATGTAAGCATCATCAATTTCCTTATCAATAGGATTATAAAGACCTGCCTTAAGCGCCTCCTCCTTATCCATTGTGTTAGCTTCGCTAAAGTCAGCAACAGCCTTAACCTCGTTAATTATTTCCACGTCTCTTGGAGAAGTAATCTGTGCGCCATCCTCCCAATAAACCTTATATCCATTATATTCAGGCGGATTATGGCTGGCTGTAACAACAATACCTGCGGTACATTTAAGGTATCTTAAAGCAAAGGACAATTCAGGTGTAGGGCGAAGTGTTGTAAACACATAAGCCTTAATTCCGTTTGCATTAAGACATAAAGCTGCAACATCCGCAAATTCAGGTGACATACGTCTTGAATCATAGGCAATCGCAACACCCTTGTCCTGTGTTCCCTGCTTCAAAATATAATTAGCCAGTCCCTGTGTAGCCTTACGAACTGTATATACATTCATTCTGTTAGTTCCTGCACCGATAACACCACGAAGACCACCTGTACCAAATTCAAGCTCCTTGTAGAAACGATCCTCTATCTCTGTATCATTTCCATCAAGTGCCTTAAGCTCAGCCTTTGTCTCCTCATCAAAATATGAATCATTAAGCCAATGATTATATTGCTCCTTATAATTCATGTATAACCCTCCTTGTTATTTTGATTTATCATTAAGCCCTAAGGCCTATAATATTTACATAAAAAACAAATACCTATCCCACCATTGATTTAGGATTACCCTTCAATACAAAATTACTGTAATCCAGGGAGAAATTAGGATTAAAATACGGATCTCCCTTGTCTAATACTTCCTTCCATTTATTCTTAAACAAATCACATTCCCTGTTATAACGCTCTGCCTTCACTGCGTCATCAATATCAGTTCCCCTTGACTTTGATTCATAATGGAACAGCTCTGCATAAGGAGTAAATACATTAAGCAATCCCTTATCACGCAGCTTAAGACAATAATCCACATCGTTAAGGGCTACAGTGTACTCCTCACTAAGACCACCTACAGACTCGAAATTATCCTTGGAGGTGAGCATACAGGCACCGGTAACCGCCGATACATTCTGGGCATAACACAGCCTACCCATGTATCCAAGATTGTCCTTGCCCATTCTGTAATGAGAATGTCCCGCGCTTCTGTGGGCTCCAAGTCCCAATACAATACCGGCATGCTGAATGGAGTAATCCTCATAATACAGCATACAGCCCACTGCTCCCACATCTGAACGCTGAGCATACATTAGCATTTCCTCTATCCAGGTTCTTGTAACAACCTCCGTGTCATTATTAAGCAGCAAGAGGTACTTACCCTTCGCACTCTTAGCACCGAAATTATTGATTTTGGAATAATTAAAATCACCCTTATAAGTAATAACAGAAATCTGCGGATGCTTCTTCAAGGCCTCATAATACTCAAAGGTTTCAGACTCTGTACTGTTATTCTCAATTACAATAATCTCATAATTCTCGTATGAGGTCTTCTCTATGATAGAGTCAATACAACGTCTTAAATCATCCACGTGGTCCTTGTTGGGTATCATTATTGATACCAGCGGTGTCTCAAGAAGCTTATAACGAATCCTGAATATAGTTTCAAAGGCTCTTGAGCTTTCAATCTTGAAGCCATCCATTCCACACTGGGTAAGATGAGCTGCTACCGCACCCTTTGCAGCATCAATTGCGTATGACTTTGCATTAATATCAGAGGCAACTGAGCCTGCATGAGAACGCCAGTAATATAAAATCATCGGAACATGAACAATTTTCTTAGCCTCATGTGTCAGACGCAAAATCAAATCATGGTCCTGAGAACCGTCATATTCCGACCTGAACAATCCGGTCTTATCAATCAGTTCACGGGAAAATGCTGAAAAATGACAGATATAATTGTTGGCACGAAGATTATCTATTGCAAAATCAGGCTTAAAATGCAGCGTTACCATATTGTCAATACTGTCACCCTTAAAGGTTGTTTCATCACAGTAAATATAATCTGCATCCTGTTCACATATAACCTTCATATACTCATAAAGAGCACAGGGATGAAGCAAATCATCATGATCGAATAATGCTATATAATTCCCTGTTGCAAGGTCAAGACACTTGTTGGTATTACCTGAAATTCCCAGATTCTCCTCAAGCTTTTTATATACTATACGCTTGTCCTTATCATAATACTCCTTACATATTCTGCCTACATCCTCATGCTCACCGTCGGAGCCATCAGCAAGACACAGCTCCCAGCACGAATAGGTCTGGTCAATACAGGACTGTATCATTTCACGAAGAAACTTCTCCGGAGTATTGTATAGCGGAACAAGAATACTGAATTTAACATCCTTTGAGAATTCTTCCTCGGACTGACGCTTTCTCTCCTCAGGAGAGGGCATACTTAAGGTACCATAGCTTTTGTAGGCACGCTTCTCAATACGCTTGCTCTCAACCTTTTTCATCAACTCGCGAAAATTACCGTATCTTTTTATTCTGGTAACAAAATTTTTACAGTGTGAAAAAGCAAGACGGAAGGGATAAATACTCTTCCACAGCTTACTCTTTCTTATTCTGTCAAGCTTATATGTAAGATCGGCATTTTTTGCTTCCAGATCAACTATCTGTGAAGTAAGTAAGGAACACTTTTCATGCTCCTTCTCATACAGATCCTTATAATACTCATACTTCTTCTGTATAGTATCCTCTTCCTGATTCATAATAACCACCTATAATTCCATACTTCCTACCGGTAATAGCTGATTTTTTAATAATAGCTAAACGGTATTTTTTATCTTTATCTATCATGCTTACAGGTATCTTACAGGTAAAGCCCGCAAGACAGTTATTCCTCTCATTGGCAAATACGATTGCCACATCCTCCCTGTTAATCTTAAAGGTATCAAAAATCATAAATTCATCTTCATCCTTAAGACACAGGTAAGTATTATAAAAGGAATTATCCTTACCTGATACAAGTGCCCAGCCCTCTAAAACGAAATAATCCTCATCCTCTAACATTATTCCACGTGCAAAGCCTGTATTTTCAACGTTAAAATGAAGCTTCTTATCATTAGCAGAGCCTTCCTCTGAAAAAAGCTTTATTATCTTTTTATCAATAGAGGTGTCAAAAATCCTCTTGTTTCTTAAATTCCTCTTCTCATAGTCTGCCAAAACATTAACTTTATATTCCAGTGTGTCAGAAATAAGATTAGGCGAATAGAATGGATCACCCTTTTCCCGTATCCAGGGATGATTCTCATATAGAATTGCTCTCTCCTTCTTAAGACGCACATATTTTGCATCCTCAACATGATCCATACCCCTTGAGAGAGACTCATGATGATACATAACGCACTCATTAAGTAGCATGTTATAATAGCCGTTTTCATGTAGCTTTACACATAAATCAATGTCATTGTATCCAACTCCCATTTTATCACTAAAGCCACCAACTTTAAAGTATTTTTCGGCACTCACCATTAGGCAGGCACCGGTAACAGCAAGTACATTTCTGTTAAATACATTAAGCCCGTAATAGTATACATTTTCATCGCTAAAGGTTGCCAGCTTATGGGTGGGACCGCAGTCCAAGTCACATACTACACCATCATGCTGCAAAACATTACCATTAGGATAATAGAGCTTACAGCCAACGGCACCAATATGCTCAAGACTTGCAAAAGCAGCAAGCTTTTCGAAGGAGTCACACATTATTGGTTCAATATCATCATTTAAGAACAGAAGCAATTCGTTGCCGGCTCTTTTTGCTCCCAGATTACACATTGCCGAGAAATTAAATTCCATAGGCTCGTATATATACTGGATCTGATACTCATTACGCATGTTATCTAAATACTCTTCAATGCGGTTTTTTTCTGTTTGATTACTGCCGTTATCTACCACAATAATCTCAAGCCTGTCTCTTCCCTCATTGCCGTCAACGCAGGCTTTTATGCCCTTTAAGCAATTAAATAACACATCACTGTGATCTCTTGAGGGAATAATTACAGAAATACCCGGAACAGAAAAACCTGATTCTTTATTAATAACACTGTTATGTATAACATTGTTATTAATAGCACTGTTATTGATAACAATGTTATTTTTCTTCTGGTTTATTCCATCTATGTATATATAGGAGTTTCTTCTTTTAAGAGCTTCATTACGAATTCTTTTATAACCATTAGACTGATTGGTCAGCATAAAATCAGTGTATATTTCTTCCACATCTCCGGTTTCAAGGGGTCTATGACACAGAACCTTTGGTATGTGAATGATTTTATTTGTAAGCTCACTGGCTCTTAACAGAAATTCATATCTAAGTTCGTCCTCTGAACGCATTTCATAGGGATCTTCATATGCAATTGCATTCTCGTTAATACCTCTAAGCTCTCTCTCGCACCAGTCAGAACGTATGTTATCTATAATCCTCATTGCAATTTCAGTTGATATTAAATATGAATTGCCTATGTAATTACAGAATAAAAACGAATCAGGAGACCAGTCCTGTTTAAAAAATGGAGTGTGCCTCTTATCTAACAGAAGCTTATCCTCATCCCAATAAAGAATATCTGCTTCTTCTGCCAGAATAAGCTCTGAAACGATTTCATCGGTTTCATAATTACAATCGTTATCTTTTATAAACAGGTACCTTTTATCGGTTTCAAATGCACCTTCCTTTTCCTCATCTTCAAAAATCAGATTATGAAGATTATCCACTATACAAAAAGGGGGGCAACTGCTGTTTCGCTGTTCCCCTCTCTTAATTTGTTCTTTTTTACAGAAATACCCATAGGGGTCTGTCTGCTTCTTAACTTCTCTGAGATATTCTTTAGAGACTTTTTTTAAATCAAATATACTCATACTCAAATATCCCCTTTCGTATAATACTCATTTTTTATTTATTATACCAAAAACCTTCAGGTAAAATTTCAGTTGTTTTTTTACTCTTCAGCTTATCAAGTAGCTTAACATCCTTAGCATCTCTATCCATCTTCTGAGCGAATAGCTGCTTAAGCTCCTGGAATAATGACTTATCCACCATAGAAACTACATAATCAAGATGGATAATCTTCTTACCCTCTCCAAGATTCTTAAACAGAATCTGAGCATCATAAGTATCAAAGAGCAATGTAGAATTAAGTCCCAAATAACCATTTGTTAAATATCTGTCAAGATTAACAAAGGAGCCATCCTCTATTTCCATATCGGCTCTCTTAAGTGACACAATACAGGGATAATCCGTAGGGTCTATTCTTACTTCCTTAACATCCGAATCAAGAGGAATATCTATCCTGACATGACCCTTTGAAGAAACTGTTCCAAATATATATAACTGTCTTTCTTCATCGTAGCCCTCACCTGAATTATAGTAAATTCGAGGATTATTAAGGTTTCTCAAATACATTTCATCCTCAATTGCCTCTTCAAAATCAAGTGTCTGAACAGGCATAAGCTCATGAAGAACCTCTAAAGATGCAACCGCACCGATTATATAAATCTGAAAATGCTTTTCCATTTCGAAGAATATTGCTTTTTCTTCCTCAGAAATATGAAATTCTTTATATAAATCAAGACCTCTCTTATCAATATATTTAAAGAAATCCGAGCCTCCATGTTCTCTTTCGTAATAATAGAGCGCTCTGTATATGACAAATTTGGCAGGTATAGGGAAATCAAAGGTCCACTCATAATCCAACAGATTCCATTCACCGTTTTCCTTCTTATCCTTATCAAATACAATATTTGAAAATATAATATCCAAATCACACACATCACCGGATGCATAATCCTCAAAGGAATAATCTCCGAATATTTTTACAAAAGCATCTGTTTTTTTAAATTTCTTCTTGTTTACCGCTAAAACCATTGCCTCATACTGTTTCATAAGCAGAAGCATTCTCTCATAGCTTTTCATACTCTCAAGAGCACAAAGATAATTCTCAAGAGTCATACCTCTAATAAATTCAAAACCTACCTCACTATTTACAGCCGTGTTCCCATCGCTGAGTCCTAAATTCATATCGGTTCCTGCAACACGCTTACATACATTAGGCTTTAAGCCCATATGCTCATATGACTTTGATAGCTTGGAATAATTTATATATATTTCATCCACATGGGAATTGGCAAGAGGTGTTAATGCTCTCTTAACCACACTCTTTTCTTTACCATAATAATCGGAGGAAATAACAGTGGCTATTCTATACTTCGAACTACGGTCATTAGCATATTTTACATATACCGGAAGTACATCCTCCTTATTAATCTCTTTAACTGTTGCCATTACAAGGAATGAATTGGCTACCTCACTGAACTTTCCCTCTTCGATCAATGAATCAAAAACCTTAGCTTCATCAAATAATACAACACGGTCGTTATCAAAATTACGAAGGTTGCTGACAAGCTCACCCTTTTTAGGCAACCACCTATCTGAATATATAGTGGCAGGAAGCTTGTAATCAGGATAGGGATAATAAAATCTTGACTCAAATCCTGTTTTCCTAAGTAAATCTCTAAGTCCATCGTGAGAGAAGGTCTTAACACCTGTACTTGTGCTATAGCCCTCTATTCCTTCAAAAAATCTGCCTGTATGGTCTTCCTTACAGCCTGCAAAATACTTAAGACCAAATTTATTCTCTATGGCAATAATCAATTTACCTTCCTTTTTTAGATGCTTTGATACAATCTTAAGAAAATCCTCGTAGGGATTTTCAGAATGAATATAGCTTTCAGCATATTCAAGGACACCTATTAATGTAATATAATCATACTGTTCAGTAATTTCAGGCTCAATATCTTCAAAATTACCAACCACAATTTCAATATTATCATGGGTTTTATGTCTGTAGGCATTAATAAGACTACGTTTCTTGCTTAATTCAATACAAGTAACCGATTCAGCCATATCAGATAAACAGCCTGTAACCGCACCACAGCCTGAACCTATTTCAAGTACTTTATCAGTTTTCTTAATAGGAAGCCAACTGGCAATATTTTCCCTAACCTGTGATAAATGATACATAACAGACCAGGATCTGCTGTTTTGAATAATATGATCATAATCCGATTCTTTATTATTCTTTACAATTTCAAGCAGCACATCCTCACTGTTACCCTCGGAATAAAAATCCTCTCCGCTGTAATAATTGTAATTCATCACCACGTTACCAATGGCATCCATTTTCGTCTTATTATTTTTCATGACTTTGCCCTAATTTCCCTCGTCTTCACTTTCATCTCTGACAGTTACTATCGAATCCATATCATAGAAGCCTGTTGTATTCTTTGAAGAAATTACCGTCAGATTGAAAACATCATACAGTCTGTGATATACGGTAAAGTTACCTTCTCTGTAGCCTACGCATCCAAGGGATATAAGGTATTCTCCACCCTGAAGGCTCATATTCTGAGTAAAGGTAGCAACTACCACATCCCCGGCCTTTTTCTCTCCCGTTGTAATTTTCTCAAACATTGTATTGGTTCCTGTTATTTCTGTTCCCTGCATATTCTTAAAGGACACAGCAAATATCGGATCCTGTATGGTATCAAAAAAACGTACCTTGACTTTTACAGTAAATTCTTCACCTTTAATTATTGTATTGGTAATTTCTCCGGCATTATCATAGGCACAATAGTCTTCAAATTCAGCAAGTCCGCTTCCATACTCATCCTTATTGGGATTAAGCTGCATTTTATCCTTCCACTTGTCACCGGTACTGATTTTGTCACTCTTCTTAGTATCTACAGCCTTATCAAGCTGGCCTACCAGAACCTTTTTGTACATATCAATTATTTCCTTAGGTTCTCCTTCACCACGCTTAACACCCTTTTCAAGAAGGATAACTCTGTCACAATATTTGCTGATACTTGACAAATCGTGACTTACGAACAGAATAGTCTTACCCTGCTTCTTAAATTCCTCGAATTTTCTGTAGCATTTATTCTGGAAAAATACATCTCCTACTGACAGCGCCTCATCAACAATAAGTATCTCAGGATTAATATTAATTGCAACAGCAAATGCAAGTCTGACAAACATACCGCTTGAATATGTCTTAACCTTCTGATAAACAAAATCACCTATATCAGCAAAATCAAGAATATCCTGGAGCTTTGCATCAATTTCCTCTTCAGTAAAGCCTATCATTGTACCGTTAAGATAAATGTTTTCAATACCTGTAAATTCCATATTAAATCCCGCACCCAGCTCAAGAAGAGCCGAAATACGACCATTAATCTTAACCTCACCTGCCGTAGGATTAAGTACACCTGTTATTATTTTAAGAATTGTTGATTTACCGGAACCGTTAGTACCAATTATACCAACTGTTTCGCCTGTATTAACAGTAAGAGATACATCATTTAAGGCATAGTGCTCCCTAAAATTAATATTTTTGCTTAAATGCAGAGCCTCCTTAAGTCTGTCTCTGTTTCTGTCATAAAGCTTATATATTTTTGTTAAATGTTCTACAGATATTGCAACCTGTTCTTCCATATTCTCTCCTAAATCAAATGAAGGTATATTGTTGTTTTCGTATGCAACAGCAAGTGCTTTGGCCTACCACCGGCCGGTATCATAGGTTAGCGGTTATAAAACATCTGCAAAATGTATCTTCAGTCGCTTAAATACCAGTGCTCCGACAGCAAATAGACATATTGTAAGTATCCAGAAATATGCCGTTGAGTAGAAGGTTTCCCAGAAACAAATTTTATCAAAAATAGCTCCTCTATAGCCTTCAACAATGTAGGTCATAGGATTGAGCTTAATAATAAATCTAATCACAGGCTTATTATCAAGCAAATGAAGATTCCAAAGAATTGGTGTTGCCCAAATTCCCACCTGTAATGCAATAGCAATTATCTGTCCTAAGTCTCTGAAGAAAACCACTAAGGAACAGGTAATATAACTAAGTCCCAGTACAAACATAAACATACAGAAGGAATAATATATAAGCTGTAATGTATACAAATCGGGAAAATAACCATAACAAGCCAGTAATATCAATGTAAAGCATATAAAGAATACATGAACAAACATAGCCGAAACTATTTTGATAATCGGAAGAATACTGATTTTGAATACAACCTTTTTAACAAGATAATTATACTCAAGCAAAGCATTTGTTCCGCTGGAAATAGCCTCTGAAAAAAAGAACCAGGGAACAATTCCCACAATAAGCCACAAAATATAGGGAAGCTCCATATCCCCCCTTATATTAGTAGCCCTGTTTGGCATAACAACGCCAAACACGAACCAATACAGAAGAACAGTAATAACAGGTGGTACGAATGCCCAGAAAATACCTAAATATGAGCCTGCATATCTTGTTTTGAAATCATTTATGGCAAGCTTCCATATAAGCTTCCTATTTTGGAATAATTCAATTGGTAAAACTATAATCTTATCGTATAGTTTAAGAAAAACCAAATAAAATCCATCAAGAATAACACAGGAAACAATCTTTTTTATCATTTCCTGTGTTGCATCTGCTAATGGATTATGATGTAAAACAATATACAGATTAAGTGCCAATACAGCCACGGACACTATTGTAATAATCTTCTTTTTAGTGGACATGCGCTGCTCCTATTTCTTAAGTTCTTTTAATGTAGACCACACTTTATCCTTGTCGGACATAATGAGCTCCATATCCTTTTCTATTGGCCATTCAATAGCAATATCAGGATCGTTCCATATTATTCCGCCTTCATCATTTGGATGATAAAAGTCAGTACACTTATATGCAAATTCAGCATAATCAGAAAGTACAAGGAATCCATGTGCAAAATTCTTAGGAATAAAGAATTGCTTCTTATTCTCAGCGGACAGCTTTACCCCATACCACTGTCCATAGGTTTTAGACCCCTGTCTCATATCAACAGCAACATCAAAAACCTCACCGTTTATTACTCTGACAAGCTTATCCTGAGGATAATTAATTTGAAAATGAAGCCCTCTTAACACACCCTTCTTAGAAGCTGACTGATTATCCTGAACGAAGTTATAATCAATTCCAGCTTCTTTAAAGTCATTATAATTGTAGGTCTCCATAAAATAACCTCTTGAGTCACCAAAAACAGTAGGTGTAATTACCTTAAGACCTTCAATATGACATGTTTCTACTGTGATTTTACCCATTTTACGAACCTTCTTTTCTAGTAATTTTCCGTTACTGTTCAATCCCTGAACAGTAACGATTTTCTGTATTTAATATCCAAGATATGACTGATTCATATCAACATTACCGCTAATACCATTGACTTTACCCTTAGAGGTATACTGCCACAAATCATATCTGCCCGAATAAGTAGGACCGCCTGCATTATACTGTGCAAGCCAGATTCTGACACCTGACAAGGCTGAGGTATTCATATAGCTTGATAACCAGGTCTTATTAGCATATACGCCCGGAGTATAGCCTGCTGACTTAATAGTATTACAGAATGCCTTAATAATAGCCGTTCTCTGTGAAGATGACAGAGAATTATATCCGGGACGTGAGCTGCTCTCACAATCCATAAAGATAGGATAATTAATTCCATAGCCGGAACATAATGCAGCACACATACTTGCTTCCTCTACAGCCTCTGCCTCTGTAAGAGCAGTGGTGAAGAAATATACACCTACCTTAAGTCCGGCAGCCTTGGCACCCTTAATATGAGAAGTAAAATAAGGATCCTGAATAAGTACGCCTGTACTTGCACCACGATATCCGCATCTTATGATTACATAGCTAATACCTGAGGCCTTAACAGATGACCAGTTAATACTTGGCTGATACTTAGATACATCAATACCAAGAGTACCCGAATTATTAGAAAGGGCACCATCTGCGCCAAATACATACTTAATTCCCTGTATAATCTGCTCACCTGTTACGTAGGTATGGTCAGCCTTATAATAATAGGTCTTACCATCAATAGTCTGCCATCCTGTATAAACATATCCATCTGCCTTGCGATAGAATACAGTAAAGGTTCCATTCTTATAATCAGAGTACTTAGCAAGACGGTATTCACCATTATCATTAACATATAACGGATTCTTGCTGGCATCATACAGTTGAGCATCATCACTGTATTCACTTGATACCTTAACAGTCATTGTTGCCTGTTTGCCATAGCTTGAGGTGGCTGTAATAGTTACAGAACCTTCATTAACACCCTTAACTGAACAGGATGCTCCCTGACCTGTGGCAGTAGCCACTGAGCTGTCAGAGGATGACCATGAAATAGTAGCATCAGCAGGTGTAACAGTTGCATTAATGGTAATTGTTGAACCCTTGGCTACTGTACTTGCACCTGATAACTGAATGGAGGCTTCCTCTGTGTTATTCTGATTGCCGTTATTATTGCTATCGCCACCATTATTGTTTTTATTTTCGTTTTTCTTTTTAGAACCACCATCATCACTGATAGGTACTTCTGTTTCATTGTTGCCGGAGCCATTACCCGAATCACCTCCCGTACCTTCACCCGGGTTATCTGTATTACCGGGATCACTTGGTACATCAGTTGGATTATCAGCAGGTGCAGGCTCTTCCGGTGCCGGTTCCTCCGGCGCTGTCGGAACATCGGCAGGTGCAGGCTCTTCCGGTGCTGTCGGAACCTCATCACCTGTTTCTGCAGTAGCAACAGTGCGTGTATCAGCTACATGCATTATTGACGCTTCTACATAACCATTACCAAACACTGACTTTGTCTTCTTACCAAAATTAGCAAGCGCTGTAAGAATACCATTTTTCTCCTTAACAGCCTTAGCGGTTTTTGAAAGATCGGGTGTAGCTTCAATCCACTCTTCCCCGTCAGCAGTCTTGGTTGTTTCAACATATTCAACGGTATCGCTAGGCTTGCTGCCTGTTTCAACGTCAGCAGCCTGATTACCGTTAGCATCCTCAAGTGCAGCATTTACTTCCTTCTCTGACTTGATTTCGTCTCTAATATTAGCTATAACCTTGTATTCAACCTTTGCCTTAACAGATACAAGCTGCTTGTCCTGAGGAAGAACATAAGCTGCCAGTTCTTCACTTGGAATTAACTCTACAGAATAATCACCGGCGTCAATTTCCGTAAGATGAATAATACCATCCTTATCATCATCAACTTCCTCAGTTGAATTATCATCTTCATCCGTAAGCTCTACACTCCAGGCAACGTCCTTAACAAGGGTGTCCTCTTCATCAACAAGCTTAATCTTTAAGTCCTTTTCAACTGATGTAAGAACAAGGGATAATGCCTTAGCAGCAGTGGTTTCAGGCTCGGCTACAGTCTCCTCGGTAAGCATTTCCTCTGTTATTTCTGCAACAGTCATGGAATTGTCTTCCTCAGAATACTGTGAAAGAGTAGCAATGGCTATGGCCTTATTCTGCTCGCTTCTGTAGCTTGCGTATACTGCGGAGGTCATAATTCCCGATACAAAAATCATAAGCGCCATGGCTACTATTGCCCACTGAATAGGAGTAACCTTTCTGATTCTGTCAGATAAGGATACTGACTTAACAGCAGCAACATGTGCACCCTTATCAACGATTTTTTCGTCTCTCCAGTCAGCAGATTTTTTCTTAAAATCACTCTTATTCTTTTTAGCAGGCATTGCATTTTTAGAATAAGAATCTGCTGCCATGGCAGCCTTTGAATTGCCGGCCTTCTTAAGCTCCTTATGAGCAATATCAGCGCCTGCAGTCTTAGCCGGAAGAGCTTTATTCTTATCATTTTTCTTTGCAACTGCCTTATCCTGCTTTTTATTCCTTTTAAGCAGGGATTTTTTCTCCTTAAGCTCGTCGGACTGAACAACTACCTTGTCCATAAAAATATCATCAAGTTTATCTGAAATAATTGTTTCACCTGAATTGGCAACCGTAGCCTCTAAGGCTTCCTTCTCAACCTTTGTATTAATTGCCTTATCGGTAGTTGCTTCAATCGCTGCTGATAAATCAAAATCATCAGCTTTTTCAGGTGACTTTATGTCCTTTTTATTACTCTTTTTAACCTCTGCATTATCCTTAACCGCAGGAGACTTCTTTATTGTATCTGCCTCTTTGACAGGCTCTTCTTTTTTAGCTTCAACAGGTTTATTGATTTCCGGCTTAAGAACATTCTTCGTATCAGTCATTGATTTTGACTTTGATTCTTCTTTTATATCAGCCTTAATGTCTGCTTTATCCTCTGACTGTACCAAAGCATTATCAACATCAGATTTCTTAGCTTCCTCTTTCTTATAATCCTTGGCAGGAGCATATGTAAGAGGTTCAACAGGTTCCGGCTTATCCTCATCAGCTTCAAATCTTCCTGCGATTGCAGCAAGATTCTCATCCATAAGCGCAGGCTTAACCTCAGCTAATTCCCTTGTGTCGCCAAAGTGAATATCAAGCTCCGGAAGCTCAAAGGTTCCACCAAGACCGTCATCCAAAAAAAAGCCCTCGTTCTCTGCTTCCTTAACAGCTTTACTTACCTCTGCCATTGCATTGGCAAAGAAATCATCATCCTTTTTTACCCTTGAGGTTGTAGCAATAATCTTCTCACCGATACTGTCAATCTCAGCATCAGATATCGTTCCCTTCTCATCATTAGTAGAAAGCTTAACCTCAGGTCTTTTGTTATTTACAGCCCATTTATCAGTAATCTCCGGCTGTTCCCATTGTAATTTGTTTTTCTTTTTTCTCTCGGCTTCCAAGTTTTCCCTGTCATTTGCATATTTGTTCCAATCAACAGGTGTACATTTTACCGAATTCTTTCCCCTAAAAGATTCTTTCTTGTCTTTCATAACTTTCCCCTCTGAATTACAGGCCGTTTGCGACCTCCATTAAATATTTACCGTAATCGGTTTTAAGCAATGGCTCTGCAAGCTTAATAAGCTGCTCTCTATCGATAAAACCACGTCTGTATGCAATTTCTTCAATACAGGAAACATACAATCCCTGACGCTTCTGAAGTGAGCTGACAAAATCAGCCGCCGCCAGCAGCATATCATGATTGCCTGTATCAAGCCATGCAAATCCTCTTCCCAGTGTTTCAACATGAAGCTGACCCCTTGACAGATATTCATTGTTAATACTGGTAATTTCAATTTCGCCTCTTGCAGAAGGCTTAACATTTTTTGCAATATTTACTACATCATTATCATAGAAGTATAGTCCCGGTACAGCATAGTTTGACTTGGGATTCTCAGGCTTTTCCTCAATGGATATAGCCATTCCGTTATCATCAAATTCAACAACACCGTACTCTCTTGGATCACGAACATAGTATCCGAAAATAGTAGCTCCCTTTTCTCTTGATGCAACCTGACGAAGCATCTTTGAAAAGCTCTGACCATAGAAAATATTATCTCCCAAAATCAAGGCCACAGAATCATCTCCAATAAAATCTTCGCCTATAAGGAATGCATCAGCAAGTCCACGAGGATATTCCTGAACCGCATAGGACATTTTAAGGCCAAGCTGCTCACCGGTTCCAAAAAGCTCCTTAAACATCGGAAGATCTCTTGGTGTTGAAATAATCATTACCTCTCTAATCTCTGCAAGCATAAGAATAGACAGTGGGTAATAAATCATGGGCTTGTCATATACCGGCATCATCTGCTTGGAAATCGCCTTGGTTAATGGGTATAATCTTGTTCCGGAGCCTCCGGCAAGAATAATTCCTTTCATACTTTCATTCCTCTTTTATCTAAAACTATTTTACCTGACTTTTTGAATCATACATATCAGAATAATACTTCTGATAATCGCCACTTGTAACATTCTTCATCCATTCCTCATTTTCGAAGAACCACTTAATAGTAAGCTTAATTCCATCCTTAAACATGGTTTCGGGCTCCCAGCCAATCTCGGATTTGATTTTGTCCGGTGCAATGGCATATCTTCTGTCATGTCCCTTACGGTCCTCAACATATGTAATAAGATCCTTGGATACAAGAGCCTTTCTGCTGTCATCATCAGGAAGCATTTCCTGAAGTGTCTCGATAATTGTTGTAACTATTTCTATATTCTGCTTCTCGTTGTGACCACCGATATTATAGGTTTCAAACAGACGTCCCTTCTCCTGAACCATATCGATTGCCTTAGCATGATCTTCAACATAGAGCCAGTCACGAACATTCTTACCATCACCATATACAGGAAGCTTCTTTCCTGAAAGGGCGTTGTTAATAATAAGTGGAATCAGCTTCTCCGGGAACTGGAAGGGACCATAATTATTGGAACAATTGGTGATATTAGCAGGGAACTTATAGGTATCCATATAAGCCTTGACTAACATATCAGAGCTTGCCTTGCTGGCAGAATACGGACTATGAGGTTCATAAGGCGAAGTCTCATAGAAGAAGGCATTATCATCATCAGGAAGCGAACCGTACACCTCATCTGTTGATACATGAAGGAACTTCTTACCCTCCTTAAAGGTTCCATCGGGAAGCTCCCATGCCTTCTTGGCACAGTTAAGCATTACAGCAGTTCCAAGTACATTGGTCTGAACAAAAACCTCAGGATTCTTAATACTTCTGTCAACATGACTCTCTGCAGCGAAATGAACAACTCTGTCAATATCATTCTCTGCAAATATCTTCTCGATTGCTTCCTTATCACAAATATTAGCCTTTACAAAGGTATAGTTGTCACGATTCTCAACATCCTTAAGATTCTCAAGATTGCCTGCGTAAGTAAGGGCATCTACATTTATAATGCGAATATCCTTATCATATTTCTTAAACATATAGTGTATATAATTGGAACCAATAAAACCTGCTCCTCCGGTAACCAAATAAGTTCTCATATTTTCTCCCTTCGAAAACCTTCATATTCAAACAGCCAAAAGGGCATAAAATCCCTATTGGCACATTCTGTTGTATTATAGCATTTTAGTTTTAATGTGGCAAGTATACCAGGGTCAGGGGCATACGCCCCGTAATTACTAATTAAAAACATCAAAAAAACCGGGATAGGATTTATTAACAGCCTCTGCTGATTTAATCAGGACAGGCCTGTTAAGACCAAGAGCTGCCACTGCCGCGCTCATAACTATTCTATGGTCGTTAAAGCTGTCTATTACAATCTGTTTATTATTGTCAGGACGTTCTGTGGCTTTAACATAAATATCCGTGTGACCGTCACGTTCTTCTGTTCTTAATAAACCGCCTGTCTTTTCAACAAGCTGTTTCGTTGATAGTATTCTGTCACTTTCCTTAATCCTTAGTCTTTCTGCATTTCGAAGGATGGTTTCACCTTCAGCAAAGCAGGCAAGTACACATATTACCGGTGCAAGATCCGGTATAGGACTTATATCAAGCTCCACTGCCTGTAATTTCCCTTTTTTAACCAAAACACAATCATCGCTTACATTCACAATCGCTCCAAACTGTTTTAGTATTTCCACAATCTGCCTGTCTCCCTGAAGAGAATATGGATTTAACCCTTTAACCATAATCCCCTCTTCCAAAAGGGCACCCATAGTCAGAAAGAAGGCTGCATTGGACCAATCCCCTTCAGCACTAACCTTCCTTGGTGCTATATACCTGCAATCCGACGGAATACTATATATTATCCCACCGTCAGGAAGATTTTCCTTTGTTATATTTATGCCAAAATCATTAAGTACAGAAAGTGTGATTTCAATATAATCAACAGATTCTACAGGTGGTAAAACCTTAATATATGACTGCTCCCTAAGAAGCGGCAACGCCAAAAGAAGTCCCGTAATATACTGTGAGGAAATATTTCCGGGAATTGTATAGGTTCCGGGAATAAGACTACCCTTAACATTAAAGGGGAGCATATTATCAGAATCAAATTCTATTCCCTTCTCCTTAAGGCAATCTATAAGCTCCTTAAAAGGCCGGTTAAGCAAAGAGCCCTCACCTGTTATAAAATATTCATCATATAAGGCTGCTGCCACAGATATCATAAATCTTGCCGTGGAACCGCTCTCACCACAATTAATTGATGGCTTATCTACATGGATGTTTTCAGGCATAACTATTATTTTGTTATTCTCTGTCCTCACGGAATAACCCAGTGCATTTAATACATTTGCTGTAGCCTGCATATCCTTTGATACAGTTCCAACCATAAGCTCACCATAGCCTTTACTTAAGGCAAGAGCTATCATGGTTCTGTGAACAAATGACTTTGATGCAATAATATTAACTTCTTTTATTTTTTTTGGTGCAAATAATATGTCCATTAATCAGTACCTTTAATCCATTCTTGTGAATCCGAAATAATCATACTTCCAATGACTTTCCTCATCTTCCTTAGACACAAGAATCAATGTGTCGCCTTCATACCTTATGCTCTTAACATCTAAACCTATATCAGATGCCATCCATTTTGCTCTTACATTGCCCACAATTCTGCCGGCATCCTGTATATCCTTACTGTTCTTACTTACGCTAATTTCATACACATATATATGCTGACTCCACACAGGAGGGTCAAGCTTTATAAAAAACGGTCGGGTATTTCCGTACCTTCCTATCCTCCAGCACAGCACTATAAGCTCATCATCCGAATCCTTATCAACATCAGCAAGAAGTACATCTGATACAAGACAGTTCTTTGGTCCCTTCCACAGAAGCTCATCACTTAACATATTCTCAGGAAGACAAATATCCTTTCCCTCAGAAATAAGGTATTCATAGTAGCTGCCAAGGTCGAAGGATACTTTTTTGTTCTTTAGCTCCAGATTACCGTTGCATAGCTGTTTGTTTTCCCAGGTAACATACGCAGGAAGGAACAACCCTGAATACCACATAAGAGCTACTGCAGCAGCTATAGCAATACACACAGTAATTATAATTGACTTTTTCATAATCCTACCAGTTATAAACCTTGTTCATACGGTAGCTTAATGTAAAGTCAGGCTTACTGTAATTATCGCAATTGTCATAATTATATTCACCGTTTCCATCAAGCTCAATTCCCATTTCCTGACGCCACTTAGAATCAGTCATTCTTTCATTTATATCTACATCAAACTGATAGAAATTAAACACTGTACCCTTGGCAACTCTTAGCTTGCCTTCCACCGGAACAACTACATATATTTCCGAAGGATTAGCATTAGCTATCTCCCTTACTATGCCGTTAGGATCTGTGGCTATATCAACTACAAGTGCCGCAGGATATTCTTCAAAGCTGGGATATTCCTGACCGGTCTCCTCTCTGAAAATGTCATACCATATATGTTCAATATTTCCGCCATAGCTTCTGATAAGATCAAATTCCTCATCTGTTGGAAGCTCATTCCTTAATTCCTTTTCTGATATGGAAAGAAGCTCTCTTGCAATCTGAGCAAGATTTTCAAGTCCTTCCTTATTAGCCTTAGAAATCATATTGTATTCCTCAAGACCTTTAATTGTAGATTCTGCCAAAATCACAAATCTTGAATATACCTCAGGCTCCGGCTCAACATATCCTCTGTCGTCAATTTCTTCCTCTTCTCCTCCACCCATTTCTGCCATCATCTGTTTGGAGTACAGAACTGTATCATGCTTAAGCTCCGCATAGCTTCCTGCAAAGGTCTCAAGACATTTACATGCCCATTTCTCATTTTGCATAAAGAAAGGATATCCCTCACCCTTTTTATCAAGAAGGGGTCTTAAGGTATTTAACCAGCTGGAATACAGACTTGCATTCCATATATTGTCATCTGCCTCATCAGCTGCAGTTCTAAGCTTATCAAGTGTTTCAGTATAATTGGGGTATCTGTCTTCTCCTCTTTCTACAAGAATATCCTTAGCCTTATCAGAACCCAGTACAGCAGCCACATCCAAAACATCAGGAAGCATTCTTCTCTCGCCCTCTTTTGTTTCCTCTATGCTTCTGTACACAAGCTTCTGCATTGCAGCTGCATCTATGGAAAATCTCTGTCCCATAAATCTAAATCCGGGAATCACATTTTCCTCATTTTCCCACACGGGAATAGATGCAATAGCAGGCTTATCAAGCTTAGCTACAGCTTCACTATACTGCTCAAATGCCTGATTGTTTTCTATAAGAGAATCTGCCGTAATGCTACCTGCAGCTTCTTTGTAAGTCTCTTCAATTATTGGCATATACTCATAGTATCCATTATCATCACTGGCACCTGCAAAGAAGGAAGTAATTTCATATACCCCTTCCCAGGAATTAAAATCAGCATTATTAAGTGCAAGATTCATTAAAAGAGCGCTTCTGTTTGCATCCGTATTATCACACTGAAAGTTAATTCTTCCATACCACATCATAGTTCTAAAATACCGGGCCAGAGAAGCATCCCCTTCATAATAACCTCTTGGTATATACTGGGAATAATCCTCATTATAACCGTTAATTTCATTAATCATAATATCCTTATGAGCATATATACGTTCAAGCTCTGTATTTGCTATGTTAAGACATTCCTCATCTTCCAAAGTCAATACTCCTGCCGCATTCTTTTCCCCCCTAATAAGTGAAGCTCCCACCGCAAAAAAGCTAACATTATTTACAGCAGCAGCTTCCCATTCGCTGCCCTTAAGCTCGTTGTACTGCTTAATACTTTCTGTAAGCATCGAATCAGAAACAGACTTAATCATATCATTAAGTGAATCCTTCTCTATCTGCTTAAGTAAGTGCTGAAAATATAAATGATATGTATGCAATAGAGAATCTACCGTAACAAAATCAGGTCTCTGGGCATACCTGTTTACCTCATATTCAAAGAAGAATTCCTTAGCCGAATCGCCGGTAACAAGAAAACCATCCTCTGCAAGCTGTGCCTTGGCCTCATCTGTCCAATATTCAAAATCATAAGCATTTATACAATTGCTTAAATCAGCCTCAATCTCATATGGCTCAACAGTTGGCACAAGTGTAGAATCCGCATAGGACTTAACATCCTTTTCAATAAAGCTCTTACGTGAAAGAGCTTTAACAGTTCCCGTTTCCTTTTTTTCTGAAGCCGCAGTATCAACGGACACTTCCTGTGCGACATCTTCCTTAGACTCTTCAATTGCATCTTCAGAGGTCATAACCGTATCATTGGTAGCCACAGCTTTATTACAGCCCGGAAGTGTAATCACCGTACTAAATGTCAAAAACAAAACAACTATTTTTTTTAATCTATTATTCATAAATACCTCCGTTTATTTTCATTCATTTTTTTCATTGGATTTTTCACCTGCCATATTCAATAGAACAATAAGCAGATATGTAAATGGCGGAACGATAATATAGTTTTCCATAAAAGCCGGCAGCATCATTGCAAAAACACCGGCCATTGCCGTTTTATTAAGCGCGCCTTTATTCTGACTATTATACGGATGCAAAAAGTGAGTAATAATCAGGACAATTGCAACAGCAAATACAAAAACTCCATGCACTATGAGAATATCAAGAATTCCATTGTGAACCTCAAAAAGTCCATTGAGCCAGTCAAGCTTCATTTCATAGGAAGAACCGATTCCCGTTATGGGCTTTTGTATATATGCTCCCCACAGCTCAGACCATATTTCCTCACGACCGGAAATAATATCCTTGTAAAATATACGAAGGGTAAAGGTATCCTTCATTGAACCAAGCCACACATATAACAGTGTAAACACAACAGAACCCACTGTGGTTCCATATACAAGAAGCCTATAGACTATAGAATTATAAAACCACCTTTCAGGCAAAAGCATTAGTACAAGAAAAACGCACAGTCCAAGCAGCGCACACCTTGAACGATACCAGGCTATAATGTTATAGCCCCAGGCAAACATAAAAAATTCAAATGCAAAACATATACCGGTTAAAGGCTTTGGCTTGTTAATAAGAATTACTCGTCTTAAATATTCAAGACTATACATTGCAAATATAAATCCCGTTATTAAAACAAGTCCGCCATAATTGGTATTGTAGCCTTTAAAATATCCCTTAACATCAATAGTCCAATAATAGAAAAAGAACGCAGTATACACACATATTACAAGCTTCTGCCATTTTAAAAGGGTTATTTTATCGGACATATAAATTGCCAGCAACAAATCAAAAACAGTTAACACTGCCCCGAAGGAAGATCCCACAAGAAATAGATTAATAAAGGCAACACAATCAGCCACAGCCATTAAAATAAACCATTTATCATGAAGCATTTCCTTAATATCAACATAACAAAAAAGCGTAACAGTAAGAAAAACAGCACCTATAAGTGTTCCGTAGGCTGTGGTTTCACTGTACCAGGAATAGAAATGCCAATATGCTGTTGTTATTATAATAATCAACAGCATAAGACTGATATTTCCAATAAGTATTCTCTTGTCACTTTTTTTAGAAATCTCCATAGCAGTCTACTTTACCTTCTTAAGAAGTCCCAAAACAATGTCCTTAACTTCCTCAAAATACATAATTAACAGAATAATAAAAATCACACCACATATAATATAAACCGGTCCCAAATCATTAATCATAATAATTGATTCCACAACCAGCAAAAGATAAGAGAAAATATCTCTGCCTCTCCTAACCTTAATCTGAACATATTTCTTAACTCTGAAAAAGGCAATCATATATGTAGTAAAATACGAAATTGCCGTAGCAACCGAGGCGCCCATGGCACTGTACTTAGGAATAAACAAAAGATTAAGAATCACATTAAGCAAAGCACCTACTCCGGTTGCAAAGCCCATAGCCTTAGAATCCTTATGAGCTAAGCATATAGGCCCAAGATATCCTGTAAGAGCGCCAAAGGCTACAGAAATAAGCAGTGGCGGAACAAGACTCCAGGCTATATAGAACTCCTTTCTAAAAAGAAAACCTGCAACAATTCTGACTACCAGAATAAGAAAAGCACAGCCCATTACCATAAATGCATTATATATCTTATACATGGTTGTAAAAAATTCATCACTGGTATCATCTGTATACACCTTGGTTGCTGACATCTGCCAGGCCTGTGCAAAAATCCTCTGAAACACAGTAAGTATTGAGGGGATTTTATATGCAACACCATATATTCCATTAACAGCAACACCCTTAAGCAATGAAACAAGATAACGGTCTGATACGTTATTAATCCAAGCCCCTGTCGAATAGGCAATTATGGGAACACTGTAATCAAGAAGCTCCCTTTCAAATTCCTTAGTATTGTTATCCTTATTAACAGGCTTATACAGAAATGATGCCCACTTTCTTGACAGAAAATACATTAGCAGGGCAGCCAGTGTAAAGGATAAAATCTGTGACAGAAAATAACCGTATACCCCGGTCTGTAGAAAAACCAAAAATATAATATTGGAGGTCACTAACACCAGAGTAGAAAATACACTTCCGCATACTACAATTCTTACCTGTTCACAGCCCTGAAAGAATAATATCAGAAACTCATAGGTACAGTTTGACATAAACATAAATATAAAAATCAATATATAGTTTTTTACATCCCCCTTAAAGAAAACGGATGCCACAATACACACAATTGCCACAAGCAGCGAGGACAGTCCCACATACTTCATACCAATATGCAATATATCCCTGCGTCTGTCTGATTTATCTATTCCATATCTAAGCGCGGCTTCACCCATATTTAGGGTAAGCGCCGGAACAAGCAACAGAAGAGTTGACTGAAACACCTCTCCCACCCCGTAATCTGCCGTAGATAAAATATTTGTATAAAAGGGTACAAGAAGAAATACCAGTATCTTTGAAACAAAATTACTGACAGTAAAGAGCGCTATATTATTGGCTAGATATTTATATTTCCCCATTTAAGTCCCTTTATGTGTACCATAAAAATCTCATTTAATCTCTGTATCCTTTTTATAGGAATTTATAACGCACAGCAAAAGCATAAGATTAAGAGAATAATCCGCCCATATAAGATCCACATCAAAAAAGGATTCAAAGAATACTGCAGTAAGTGCACACATAGCACTTAAGGCAACAGAATTATTAAGTATTATTTTTCTCATTCCCTGAAAACGCTTATATACAAAATACAGAATTAATGCAAATACAATAATTCCATGAATAACCAAAAAATTATACATTGCATTATGTACATTAAATTCAAAAAAGGATTCTATTGTTACATTGGTTCCAATGCCGGTAAGTGGTTTTTTAATAAACAAAGAAAAGAACTCATACCATATAGCATCACGACCCGAAAAAACATTTTTATAAAAAAACGGCATCTGAAAATTCACGCCCTTACTTCCAACCCATACATATAAGGATACAAACAGCAATGAGCCAAGTGTCATAAACAGAATAAGGAAACAATAGAGTTTTTTAATGCTCCACCACTTTTTAGGAATAATAAATCTAAACAGCACAAAAAGAATCAGCATTATGAATGCGCCTCTTGCCCTGTGCCACAGAGAAAGCTGTAATCCTTTAATAAGAATAATAACCATAAAAAGCCCTACAAATTCTGACTTTTCAAGAAGCTGTTCCAGAAACATAAAAGCACACAACATAGTATAAATAGTAAAGGTTGCAGCAGTATTGGTATTATATCCATACTGTGTATAATCCGTAAACAGCTTAGGATAAATAACAAACAGCCACAGGATAATAAGTCCCATATACATCCCACTTAGAGCAAGCATCAGCCTACGACTCAGCACAAGCTTGTCAGACAGATAGAAAATCAGCGCAAAATTAACTGCAACAAAAAATGCACCCTTTCCGGAATTAACAATTAAAAGATTAGCCCCTGTAACAATTACAAGCACTGCCATGACAATAAGCTCTTTATTAAGCTTTTTTATTTCACCAAAAACATTAACGTTATTAAACAATAAAACTATCAGCATACAAAACACAAAAACTCCCACATAGGAGTCTGTGGCACCATAAAATTTAGGCACAGTAAAGGTAAGTGCATAACCTATAAACAAAAGTGACAGCACAACAAAATTAATTATTTCTCTGTAAGAAGCTCTGACAGCCTCTCCTGTAATTCCTTTGTTCTTGTTTCCCATGAGTACAACTCCTTATTAAAGGATGCCGTAAGTCTTCCGGCGTTTCCGTTCTTAGAAAGATACTCTATCTTTTCCGCTATTTCCTTTTCATCAAACCAGTTATTAATGATATCTCTGTCATCAAGTCCCTTTATTAAATCAAGGGCGCCAATTTCCTTAGATAATAATACATTACAGCCATTGGCAAGGGCCTCCATGGGCGAGAGACCAAAGGTCTCAAAGCAACTGTTCTGAATAAACAGTGAGGCGTTCCTGTACAACCCTCTGACACGATCCGAATCCACAAGACCTAAGTTAGTAACAAATGGATATGAATTAATTGCTTCATCGTCCTTGCCCTTATCACCAACCACAACAAGTCTGTATTTATCAGTACCTGCCTTGTCATTAAGAAGCTTAATAGCTCCGCATATATATTTGATTTTCTTCCTGGGCATTCCACCGCCAATGGAGAATATGAAGCCGGGCTTAATTTCCTCTTCCTGTATTTCTTCTACGTTTATGTCATCAACGCCATTCATTACCACCTGAATTTTATCGGAATGCTCCGGGTAAAAGGTTTTAAGCCAGCCTGCAAACTTGTCTGAAACAGCATAGATTCTGTCACACAGCTCAAGTGTTTTTCTTTCCACATAGCTCATCTGAGTGCTTACACACTCATTAATTGCATTTTCATGTTCTACGCAGCCATGCATTAAATATGCAGTTTTAATACCCTTCCTTTTTGCAAGCTTTAAACCAAGAAGATTCTGTTTACTATATCCCGAAAAAAGCACCACATCAGAACCACTCATTTTTAAAAATATTTCTATTGCACGAATTATCTTGGTTCTTCCGATAAGATACCTTGTTCCCTTAGGAAGTCTTGATAAATATTCTCTTGTAACATTTGCAGGTCCTGTGTTGCTTCTAAAATCACCTATTACAAATATCTTCATATTGTTTCTTACCTTCAAGCATCATTTTTATGGCATGACTGGTCGTCATATTTTTACCGTACAGACTCTTTTTTCTAAAAGCAAACTGTAAAATAAGAGGCATACAAAACAGCCTTGACATAGCCCTGTAATTAGCACCCCTTGAAATAAAAAACCTGTCATCATAGTCCGTAAACCAGGTTGATTCTTCCTTTCTTAAAGCTGCTATTTTAACAGGTTCATAATAGATTTTAAGTCCGCATTTCAAGCAGTCATAGAGAAAAATATTTTCCTCTCCCATGAAAAACTCAGCCCCTGCTCCAAACCTTTCATTCATTCTGATTCCCTTTATGCTATCCCTTTTAAAGGAAATCTCCGGTGAAAAAATCTTGAGTACGGAAAGATAATCCATCCTTCGAGAGGTAGGATAATTGGGAATGGGCTTTTCATCTCTCTGTATATAAAAAACAATGAGATCAGCATCCGGATGATTCTCGTAGGCATCAAGAATTCTGCTCTCATAGTCACTAACATATTCAACATCATTATCACAGAAAATACATATATCACCCTCTGCCTGCGAAATGGCAAGATTACGACTTTTACTAAGTCCTCTGTCCTTACTCTCGATATATTTTACCTTCTGTTCTATTCCGGTTATACCGGTTCTTGTAACTGTTCTTACTACCTCCCGATTGCACTGATTAATAACAACAGCGTCAGAGGTAATATTTAAGGTATCTATGTAATCCTCACTATCAAGGTACATAGCTGACAACAAAACCTGTAGCTTCATATTTATTCTCTCTGTTATATTCAAATTCGTTACTGTTTTGACCCCGACCGGTAACTCAAATACGCCTCAATACAGCTCGAAATGCCCAGCATATGAAGCATACCATAGTAACCGGCAGGCTAAGCTTTTCAACATTTCTATACAGATTCCATATACGCTTAATTGCTGTAAATTTATTAGAAGACAGAGTCCCCGTCCCTCTTCTGTAAAGAGTAAGCATTTCATCAAGACCGTAGCCTGTAACTCCGCTTCTTAACAGCTTCCACCAGGTAGCGGTATCCTCACTGGGAACCTCAGGCATTTTAATATCTTCCTTGGTAAGCTTAGTCATATCAAACATTACGGTGCTTGTAAAAATAGTCGTATTTTTAAGCGCCTGCCTGTAATTAATTGTATCCGGAACATGAACCATTTTCCTTACACCAATTCCATCTGCATCTGCAAACTCATAGCCCGTAAAGGAAAATGCAGCATCCTTTTTAAGCATAAAATCAATCTGCTTTTCAAGCTTGTCAGGAGACCATAAATCATCTGCATCAATAAAGCAGATAAAACGCCCCTTTGCTTCCCTAACTCCTCTGTTTCTCGTATATGCAGCCTTGTGATTGCCACCTTCATCAATAATAATTATTCTGTCAGATGAATACTGCTCCATGATTTTTAGAGAAGCATCCTTAGAGCCATCATTAACAAGAATCAGCTCCCAGTTCCTGTAGGTCTGACTTTTAACTGTAAGAATAGTATCCTCAATCCATTTCTCTGCATTATACACCGGAACAACAACGCTAACTAACCCCTCATCCTTAGTCATCCTTTTCCTCCAACATTGCAGTCACGTTTCCCGAAGAAACCCCTTCTGTGCTTTCCAATGTAAAAAGTGTTTTTACCGTCAATATAATAAGCTTAAGGTCCAGCCATACAGAAAAATTCTCAATATAATACAAATCAAGCTTAAGCTTGTCATAGGGCAATGTATTATATTTACCATATATCTGAGCATAGCCTGTAAGACCTGCCTTAACCTTGGTCCTGTATGTAAATTCAGGCATTGACTGTCTGTATTTATTAATGATTTCCGGTCGCTCGGGTCTTGGTCCCACAAAGGACATATCACCCCTTAACACATTAATCAGTTGCGGCAGTTCATCAAGACGAACCTTACGAATTACCTTTCCAATAGGGGTAATTCTATCATCATTCTTTTTGGCAAGTCTTGCAACGCCATCCTTCTCAGCCTCTACAATCATACTTCTGAACTTGTATATATAGAATTCCTTATTATCCTCTGTACATCTAATCTGCTTGTAAATAACCGGTCCCCTGTCATACAGCTTTATTAACGCTGCTGTAATAAGCATAAGAGGAGACAGAACTATAAGCAAAATCAATGAAAATACCACATCAAAGCCACGCTTCATAAGACGCTGTTCAAACTCAAGAGGTGATGACTTTGTAAGCAGCAATGGCGTATCAAAAAAATGAAGTGTTGTTGAACCGCGAAGAATAATGTCCATGATTTTGGGCATAACATAAGTCTCGATTGAGCGTTCATAACAGTATTTAAACAGCCTGTTTCGAGCGGAATTGGAAATATCCCACATCATAACAGCTTCATGTTCATCTATACGCTTACAGATTTCATCAGTGTCCATAGTTTCCGATACAGACTCTGTAATACTAAACTGATGACGTCTGGTTTTGACTTTTTCAACAAAAATATCCTTATGCTTACCGCCATATACAAGAATAATATCAAGAGGCGGAAATAAACCTCTGTAGATATAAGTAGCTACAAAAATCCAGGCACCTATAAGAATGCATTGAATAAGCATTCCTACAAGAAGAGGAATAACCGAGGGAAAATGGTAAGCCAGCATACACACGATTGCATAAAACAATATGTTGGTAAGAAGTGTGGCAAAGCCCTGCGAAAACAAAAGCTCTAACATTCGATAGGAACCGATTCTAAGGCCGCCATACATAAGCGAAGCAAAAAGTAAAATACAAAGATACACTACGGAAATAAAAACATGACCCCAGAAATAATAAGCCTTAGGCAATTCCGTATTATAGAAATTAACCCAGACAAAACTCATAACTCCGGTTTCCAGAGCCACTATAAGCAGTGCCATTATGAAATTATATGCTCTTTTTTTCATCTGCACCTTTTTCAAGGCAAAATCCCCTCAATCTACTACTATTATTGTTACTGTAAGTCCCTGACAGATAACCTGTTTCATGACTTTCTAAGTATTCTAAGAATCAATGCACCCAAACAGCCCAATACAACCTGAGCAACCGGTATTTTCTTACTCACCAGTTTATCTAAGGACAAGCCCCCATCGTATTTTTCAAAATGCTCATCATATACCTTAGTTACAGCCTTAACCGAATCATACTTTGGCAACTTGCATAAATCGGCATATAAAACGTAAAAGGATAAATATTTGAACTTAAGAACCGATACAGAAGTAATTCTTGCTCTCTGTTCATAATACAAAAACCAGGCAAATTTATTATCTTCCTTAAGTCTGTGTACCGAGTCAGTATAGCCTTCACTGACAAGCTCACATACTGTAAGGATTTCAGGAAGCACCTTAAATACACATTCTTTGTCTATTTTATCATAAATTACATCCTCAGGCACATACTTTTCACCCTTTATCTGGGGAAAAGGATACATGTCCAGTAATTTTTTCCTTAATACCAGGGTGGTTTCACCTTTAAATCCGCTTAAATATAACCCAAATAATGTGGAATAGTCCACCTTCGGAAACTCATAGGGCGATAAGGTTTCAGTCTCGCTTTTCCCTTTATGAGCAATGATTCCCCCAAGATTTTCTGTATTACTTTCCTTAGAAAGTGTATTAAGAATTATTTCAACTGCATCGTTTCGTAAATAATCGTCTGAATCAAGGCACAAAAACCACTCTGTCCCTGCATGCTCCACGCCTCTGTTATGAGCACGCATTTTACCACCGTTTTCATAATAATAATACTCTATTGCAAAGGGCTCCCCGTAAGACTTATTATTTTCAATAAAGCCTTCAACCTTATTTCTTGTATCATCTAAGGAGCCATCATCAACAATAAGCCAGACGAAATTCTTATTTGTCTGGCTTAATAAGCTCTCATATACTCTTGTTAATAATATAGACCGGTTATAGGTCGGGGTAAAAATCGTTAATTCCATTATCAGCCGAAAATCAAAAAACTTGATTAATCCCTTTCATAAACAGCTTATCAATAAACCTCTGAATAATCAACTAATTCAAATTCATAAGGTTCCTTAATATTATATTTAAAAACAATATAATTATCAGTTTCATCAACCACCTTAAGACCGTTGATTTTAAGAAAAGTCACTCTTTTATTGGCTTTATTTATAACTACATATTCTGTTTTACTTCTCTCTAAGCCATCAAGAAATGCTTCCCCGGGAACCTCCTGCTGTCTTACAAGGGAAGCAAGAAGTCTGTACTGGGGATGATCGGCGTCATATATCATATCCTCAGTATAAGGAGTACTTACTGCATACAGATAATCCTCTCTGTCAATAGTAAGAAGTATAGTAGGGTCATACTGACGCATCTGCATATTATATTCATATTCTAAAAAAACCTTGGGATATTTAGCAGTAGAATCCTTATGAATAATATCGGAAATCTCAATAAGTTCATCCGGCATCTTATAAATATTGTCGGCAATATCAACTCCGTTCTTATACATAAAATTACCACCCAAGACACAGATAAGGCATATAATAACAGTGGTTATTACCATTGTTTTCCCGGTTTTACAGGCTATAATCAGCCTAGTAAACACATAGGGAATAATAACAATAATAGGTGCTATCCAAAAAAATCTGTAATACTCGCTGTTTACATCAAAGAAACGATCCAGTATAACAGGTGCTATAGGATTGTATACTGTCAAAATCAAAAATATACCTGAAGGCAAAAACAACTGTTTTTCTCTCTTGGTTCCAAAAATTGCAATAAAAATCAGCGCAACAAGATAAAGCATAATATATCCGCAGGAACCTGTGTAGTAGGATAAACACGCCTCAAGATACCCTATTCCTTTCTCAAACACATTGATACTTTGCATATAACTCCTTTAATTATCGTTATGGGATAATAAAAAATATAGCATTTACAATTATCCGCAAAGGGACTAATTATTACCTTGGATATGTGTAAAATACAAAGAATCCCTTTACATACAATACATATACAAGGGAAAAAATAACACCCGGTAACACACATAAAATATACTTAGGAATCCATCTGTATCTTTTTAATCTAACAATTAATGGCACAAACAAAACCGTAAGCTCTACAGGAACAAGCATATTGGCAGAGGACGACACGGTTGCCGCACCAAAGCATACAATAAACAGAACAAGCCAGGGCCGAACCTTTAACTCATCATCGTTCATTTTTAGGAATAGATAGAATATTGTCATAAGAACAAGATTACCGACAATAGCCTTACCCTCATAGGTTCGTGTCATAAGAAACAGAGAAGATGTATAAATGGTATTAAATGTAATATTAATAACAAACATAAATACCATCATAACAGCTACAGCCAATTCCTCCCTACCCTTACATATACTATCCTTTAATGTAAAATCACTCATATGATTAATAAACATACCCCTTGCTATAAGAAAATATACAATATTAGTAAGAAGTATTATGGTAATTGCCATTACAGACTTGGTAAATATAAGGGCATCAACACCTGTCAGTTGACATACAACCGCATCCTGCATTGAATAAGTTGCAAAAAAGTATCTCATTTCAAAATGATCAAGCCAGTTCCCTGTAAAGGGGTCATACACATTCATCATATTTGTTTCAACGCTTGTTGCCACGTTTGCCACATAATAAGCTGCATCAAGAGTAAAGTTATAGGTTGTGCTTACAAGAATGACCTGCACTGCCATAAAAATCAGAATAAAAACAGTCATGATTTTATGCTTCCTAATATAAATCAGTACATTTCCAAGCATCAGCTTCCACTGTTTAAAATTAAGCACAAAAGATATAATTACTACAATTGCGCAAAAAGGAACCCATATGGCAGTCAACATAGAAAGCGGCCTGAAATACTTCATAAGCGGAACACAGAAAAAGAAAAACAAAAAATAATAGAAAAAGAAACCTACAATAATTGATATCAATAATGAAGGCTTTTCCTTTTTAGACCTAAGAAGCAGTGTGCCAAAGGAAAGATACAATATGAAATTGACAATTACCAAAGCAGCAATAATCACAGCATTCACAATCATTCAACCTCATCCACATTTAAAACATACAGCTTTTTAACTTCAAGTCCCTTATCCTTACAATAATCTACCCCGGCCATATCTCCTTGACTATTGCCGTTCACATACCAACTGGTAACTGTCTTACCATATTCAGTAACAAAATCATACAATCCCTCAACATAATCCTCATTACCACCATCAAATACCACAACGCTTCCATCTGACTGTACTAAGAGATATGCCTCAACTGCACCGGACTCTTCAGGAATAAACTCATGAATTGTACAGTTATCGTTTACCTGAGTCTGTAAATTAACAGTAGTATTATAGAGACTGTTTATCTTATTATTCATAATATATATACAACCTGCCATTGCAATTACAACAACAACTAATGCTACTGCTACTGTTCGTGCATTAATATATTTATGATTTTTCATATCTTCTTCCTCCCAGAGGTAATAATCACTTTCAATAACACTATCATTTTTATTAACAGGCGCTTCAACCCTCTTCCTTGGCTTCATTAAGATTAACAATAGAATCAAGGGAAGAACAATATATACAACAAAAAAGTTCTCACTAAACCAGTCAAATAACAGTGTATAGTTAATAAGATAGTCGGACTGATATCCAAAGAAATTAAACATTTCCAAACATAACAGCAAAAAATACCGGGCGTTTTTGTCATCAGGAATTAATTGCCTTGCAATAGCCAAAGCTATGAAATATACCAAGGGTATCATCAATGCAGCACCCAGGGAATAAATAACGGCAATAGGCTTCATATTTATGACTTTTGCCAAAAATACCCAGAGCATTGTAAAGGGATAACCAATAATATATTCACCTGTATCAAAAGCCCTTGTAGCCGGATATAATTTAAAAATAACACGGGGTTCGTCATACCCAAATTTTATAACAAATATGACCTGAAGGAGTAAAAGTATAAAAACCAACACAGGAAGAAATATATTTCCACCATACATCCCCTTACCCAGGGGTACCTTCTTAAAGAATCCCAATATACCAATAATTAAAAGCAATACACTCCATATTATTCCTATCGTAGTCAGCTTCACCGACAGCAAGGATAATATAGCACCTGTTATCACAAATAATAACAGGTTAAAGCCTGTGCCAAATGCAATTGCAGCAATAACGCTTTTATTTTTGACTTTAAAAATATTAAGTATCAAGCCGCCGGATAAATATCCCAACAGAATAAATACAAGGAGGCAGGATACACATAACAATATTAATTTCATTCCTTCTCCTCACATTTATATATTTTCCATTCTCCAATATCTTTAAAATGGGTAAGACCATATTCCTCAAGTGGCAGATTAAAATAATTCTTACCGGAATCATAAACAAAATATTCTACTTTTTCATCCTTAATTACCTTAACAATTCGGTTCTCATCAGGAGTGGAGCAATTAAGCTGATCATACACATACTGATATTTAGATTCCATAGGCTCATTATTAAGAGGATATTCATAAAGAGGTATAAGCCTTGAACTATAGGCTCTAAAGTAAGGCAAAATATCCGAACCTCCAAGTACACACACGGCATCCTCAGAATCATTTAAAATAGAATCAAAAATCTCAACATATTCATCATTAATATGCAAATCATTCTGTGCAGGGGCATAAAACTCTGCTGAAACAACACGTTTTCCTGATAGCACAAAAACAAGAAGAATCATAATTGCAACCATAACAGAATATATGCGATTATACTTTTTCTTCTTACAATACAAATACAGCTTAGTGAAACCGTAGGCTATTCCAAGTGGTATAAACAGCAAAAAGAGACCGGGATTAAAACGATTCCCTGTCTCTTCATTACGTTCGTTAAGAAGATAAATAATTAATATAGCCACCAAAAACAGCACAAAAAACTTACCCGTACCACGATACTGTTCATATGCAGTTATTATACTGTCTTTAAGCTCCTTCATTTATCTCTCTGCTCTCATAGGATTGTTTAAGAAATCTTCATAGGCAAGCCTGATACCATCCTCAAGCTCTGTCTTATATGTCCAGCCAAGATTAGTTGCCTTGGATACATCAAGCAGCTTACGAGGTGTTCCGTTAGGCTTACTTGTATCCCAGCGAATCTCACCCTCATAGCCAATAACCTTAGCCGTAAGCTCAGTAAGCTCTTTAATAGTAAGCTCCTTACCTGTTCCGGCATTAACAGTTTCGTCACCACTGTAATTATTCATAAGGAATACACACAGGTTAGCCAAATCATCCACATATAGAAACTCTCTCAATGGACTTCCATCACCCCAACAGGTTACATAGGGAAGATTAGCCTCCTTAGCTTCGTGGAATCTTCTAATAAGTGCCGGAAGCACATGAGAATGTGTAGGATGATAATTATCATTAGGTCCGTAAAGATTAGTGGGCATAACGCTTATATAATCTGTTCCATACTGCTTATTAAGAAATTCGCAGTACTTAAGACCGGAAATCTTAGCCAGTGCATATGCCTCGTTAGTCTTCTCAAGCTCCGATGTAAGAAGACAGCTTTCAGGCATAGGCTGTGGTGCCATTCTTGGATATATACAGGAAGATCCCAGAAACTCAAGCTTCTTACAGCCATTTTCAAATGCAGAATGAATGACATTCATTTCAAGAGTCATATTATAATACATAAAATCTGCTAAGGCTTCACTGTTGGCAACAATTCCACCAACCTTTGCAGCAGCAAGGAATACATACTCAGGCTTCTCTTTTGCAAAGAATTCTTCGACATCAGCCTGTCTGCACAAATCAAGCTCCTTGTGAGTTCTTGTAATAATATTATTATAGCCCTGTCTCTCAAGCTCTCTTACAATTGCCGAACCAACCATTCCACGATGACCGGCAACATATATTTTCGCATTCTTTTCCATTGTGTTCACGACCTTTTTATTTATGTGAATTTCTAAATTCCTCTGAGCTCATACCGGCAATTTCTTTCATATCAGAATCAACCATCATAGCAACGAGACCCGGGAAATCAACCTTTCTCTTCCAGCCAAGCTCCTTCTCTGCCTTACTGGAATCACCCCATAGGAATTCTACCTCAGCAGGTCTGAAATATCTTGGATTAACGTCTACAAGAAGGCGTCCTGTCTTAGCATCATAACCCTTTTCTCCAACACCCTTGCCCTTCCATTCAATATCAATTCCGACTTCCTTGAAGGCAAGCTCTACAAATTCACGAACTGTATGTGTTTCATTTGTCGCAAGCACGTAATCTCCCGGCTTATCCTGCTGAAGAATACGCCACATACCTTCTACATAATCTCCGGCAAATCCCCAGTCACGCTTTGCATCAAGATTACCAAGAGAAAGCTTCTCTCTCTCATCAGCCATGATAGATGCAACTGCACGAGTGATTTTTCTTGTTACAAAGGTCTCACCACGTCTTGGTGACTCATGGTTAAACAAAATACCATTACATGCAAAAAGATTATATGCCTCTCTATAGTTAACTGTAATCCAGTAAGCATATAGCTTAGCAGCACCATAGGGGCTCTTAGGATAAAATGGTGTCTTTTCTGACTGTGGTGCTGTCTCAGGAAGTCCGCCGAATAATTCAGAGGTTGAAGCCTGATAGAACTTAGTCTTAACTCCTGATTTCTTAATAGCATCAAGTAATCTAAGAGTTCCGATACCTGTTGTTTCAGCAGTATATTCAGGAACCTCAAAGGATACAGCAACATGTGACTGTGCAGCAAGATTGTATATTTCTGTAGGCTGAATCTGCTCAATCAAACGATTAAGATTACTGGAATCAGTCAAATCTCCGTGATGAAGGAACAATGTCTTATCACGAACCTCACGGTCATAATATAAATGGTCAATTCTGTCAGTACTTATGCTGGAATGACGTCTAATTATTCCATGAACCTCATAACCCTTCTCAAGAAGAAGCTCTGCAAGATAAGATCCATCCTGACCTGTAATACCTGTAATTAATGCAACGTTTCTCATATGTTTCCTCCGTAAATTGTTTTATAGGATAAAATTACAAACTATAATTGCTACAGCAATACCTGTCAAACCGCCGCAGGTAACCTGCAAAGGGGTATGACCAACAAGCTCCTTAAGCCTTTTATGATCAAATTCAAATTTGAACTTTTCAACGTTATCGGGCCTCTTAAAAAATTCTATAATCTGATTAAGAACAACAGCCTGTGTTCCCGTTTCTCTTCTGACGCCTCTTGCATCATACATAACAATAATTGCCAGAATACATGATATTGCGAATTCGGATGATGCCGTACCACATGTAATTGCAGACGATGTTGCAAGGGCACACACCGTAGCCGAGTGACAGCTTGGCATACCGCCCGAACCAACAAGTCTTTCGAAATTGACTTTTTTATTAAACGCAAAATCAATAATCGTCTTTATTACCTGCGCAAATGCCCATCCTATAGCAGCCGAAAGCAATATTTTATTCTGAAGTAATCCCGTTAAATAATCCATATAAATCCTTTATATTGATATTAATCTTCTATAAATTCATTTCTGAAATATATTCTGAAATAGCCTTCTCCCAATCAGCATACATATGATTGGTGGTAAGCTTAAACATATAATTCTCAAGTACTGAATATTTGGGTCTGTCTGCCGACTGAGGATTCATAGCCTTGTATTCTTCACTTGTAACAGGAACTACCTCCGTAGACTTACCTGCAAGCCTGAAAATCTCCCTGGTAAAATCAGCCCAACTGCACATTCCCTCACAGGTTCCATGGAACAAACCGTAATTCTCCGTAGGAAGAAGATATGCAATTGCCTTGGCAAGCTCCTTAGTACTTGTAGGCGAACCAAGCTGATCGTTAACAACTGTAATTCTATCATGACTTTCAGATAATCTAAGCATAGTTCTGACAAAATTCTTGCCATCTCCATAGAGCCATGCTGTACGAATTATGAAATAATCCTTTGCAAATTCCTTAACAAAATTCTCACCTGCCAGCTTGGTAATACCATACATTGCCTTAGGTCCTACCGCATCAAACTCTGTATATGGCTTATTGCCATCACCTGCAAAAACATAATCGGTAGAAATATGGACCATTTTGGCACCAAGCTTAGTAGCCGCAATACTAAGATTGCGGGGGCCAATTGCATTTATTCTAAATGCGGCATCCTGCTGAACCTCACATGCATCTACAGCAGTGTGAGCTGCACAGTTAATAACTGCGTAAGGCTTAACTTCATTAAATAAATCAATACAGTTGTCAAGATTGGTAATATCCAAATCCCTGACACCATCAACCCTAAAGTCAGTATTTATAAGCTCATACTCACTGCTTGCACCGAAGCATCTGTTAATCTCACGTCCAAGCTGACCGTTACAACCTGTTACAATTATCTTCTTCATGACTTCGCCTCACAATCATATATTGCATATAACCATACTATCCGGTTCCCGAACAGTAATCATATAACTTTTTTTTAGCGTTAGTTTATAGTATACTTAAAAAAGTTGTGGTTTGCAACAAATAGAAATGGAGATATACAATATGAACGAAAAAAAATCCAACAAAACCAATCTATCCTACATCATAATATCGGTTATTTCCGTTATTCATCTGATTATAACCTTTTTCACCGATAAAAAAATGTTTAAGGTATCACCTTTAGATAATCTTACAGATTACATTATTTGCAAGGCACTTACGCTTGTTGTGCTGTTCTTTTTCTATCTTGCAATTTATCTTGTCTTTATTGATAAAAACAGAAGTAAATTCACATTAACAAGAGCTCTCAAGGCAGCATTTCCATATTTTCTTCTAATGATTGTAATTGCAGTATTTAAGCTGTGCGGAGGTTTCCTGAGTAATGATGAGGTAAATATTTATGCCAATGCGGAAACCCTTACCCATTACACCTGGTTCTACTATATTACCACATACTATTATATTATCTCCATGATGCTTATTCCCCACATGTACGCACCGGTTTTTCTTAAGATGCTTATTGAGTATATTATTGTAGGCTATGTATATGTACGTGCAAATGATTATTTTAATTCCAAGGCAGATACACCTCTCTTTGGGAAAATCAAAATCATAAGCTATGGCGGTATTACCTTTCTTCTGTTTATTCTATATCCGATTTTAGCTTATACAACAAGCGCACACCGTTTACCAATATATTTCCTGTTTTATCTGTTAATGATATGCTGCTTATTGTTTGACGGATTAATGCATTATTCTCTTACCCCCCTAAAGGGATTCTTCCTGTTACTTCTTGGTGCAGTCCTTACCCAGTGGAGAACTGAGGGAATATATCTGGTAATTCTTTTGCCGCTTCTAATGTTTTTAACCTATGAAAATATAAGACATCTTAAGCCGGCAGCCACAGTAATTGTTATTTATCTTTTGCTTCAATATGTGGTATCCATTCCCCAAAACGGACTTGTTGCCAGCGAAATGGGAGCAGCGGCAGACGACAGAATGAAGCCCTTTTATGCTTATACAATAACCAATATGTACAGAAACGGGCTCGATTTTGATAAAAATCATGAAGATCTTGCTATTGTCGACAAGTACCTGGCTCTTGATGCCATTGAGGCGATTAATGACTACTATGGGGACATTAATTACGAAGATGTTCTTATACTGTTTAATAACGGGTACTACGGAGTAAGAGAAGAGGCAACAATAACCGATTACTTTAATTTTACGGCTGCTCTTAAGAGGATATTTAAAAATAACCCTGAAGTATTTGTACGAACCCGTATTAATGCCTTTAAGTATGCGGCACTTCCCTACCATATTGAATTACCTTCGGAGGGTATAAATATTTCTTCCGGCAAGGCTCTTGTAATAAGCAGTATAAAAACAGTTCTTTACAATCTTTTTATACCTCTTATTATTGCAATTGTGCTTTGTTTATATTCACTTTTCAGGAAACGTTTTTTCAGCTTTTTCCTGTTTGGAGGAATCCTCTGTCACTGGTTTATAGTATTTGTTTTAGCTCCGGCTTCCTATTTTAAATATTATTTTCCTGTATATATAACCTCATATCTTTACCTGATACTTCTGCTTATTCAGGTAATATACAATCATAAAAATCAAATAAAAGCCCGTGTTTTGCGATAAATACGATTCGCCCGAAGGCTTAAACTACAAAGGGGATTGTACCCATCCTCAGTAAAACTGTAACCCCAACTACATTTTGCTTAGAGGAAGGGTATCCACTTCCGGTTATAGAAATGTTGCATGTCTGTCACACCCACGCAGATATGCTTTTTTTGAACAATACGAAAAGACAAAGAGAATTTAAAATGCTATAATATTACAAAGGTGGTGATGTCGTGAATTTAGAAGAACAATTAAATTGTGATTTACAAAATTCTACAAAAATTCAGAAAGAAATGCAATCTATAATTCACGAACTAACAGCAGAAAATACATTTCTGACAGAAACTATAACCACTCAAAGACTTGGTAAAATTGCTACCGAACGCAGAGACCTACAATCTCAAATGTATGTTATTCAGAACGAGGCTAAAACCAAGTTAGATGAAGCAAAGAAAATTCGCTCTCGATATGAGAATATCACTGCCGAAGCGGAGATTATAAAAAAGAGATTGTCTGATAAAGAAGAAAATATTAATGTTCACATTCAGACAGAAGCTTCTGCTTAAGTATCTGAAAAATTAGATGAACTCGAAAAAGAAAAGGCTAAATGTAAAAAACTTTTAGATAAACGCATTCGTGAAAATGACACAAAACTAAAAGAACAAATAGATATGTATAAGCAAAAACGTAAGAATTGGATAATAATTTTATGTATATCTATATTTATTTCGATATTATCAATATATATAAATTTTATGTGAGGTGATTTGTTATGACGATTGAAAATACAAAGTCTGCAAGAGATATTAGAAACGTTGCTGCTACGATGGCTATTGAAAATATGTATTTAAGTAAAGCATTTGTTGAAGAATTAGTGAAAGTCTCAAATGGAGAAAAAACTTCCGAACAGCTAAGACAGGAGGTGATTCGTAAATATGCCAGATAGTAAATATTGCTATCCTGACTCCGAGGTTTTAAAAAATAAACTTAATATAACAGACAAAAATGAATTGTTCGAAGCAGAAAAAGAACTTACCGCTATCCGATTAAAAGAACTACAAGATAAACCAATTAAAGGTAAATTCGATTTCAAACATTTAAAAGCAATCCATAATTATATTTTTCAAGATATTTATGACTGGGCAGGTAAAGAAAGAACTGTGGAGATAGGTAAAGGAAATTTGTTCTGTACAACTTCTTGTATTCAGAGCTATGCCGAATCTGTTTTTAATAAATATTATTCTCAATGTTATAATGCTAAAGATAATTTTGAAGATTTTATTCGTGTATTTGCTGATAATTATGGAGATCTAAATGCCCTACATCCTTTTAGAGAAGGAAATGGTAGAACTCAAAGAGAATTTGCGAGGTTAATATGTTTAGAATGCGGATATAACTTCAATTTGTCAGTCACAACTCATTCTCAAATGCTTGAAGCGAGTAAGTTATCTTTTGATAAAGCTGATAGCTCTGGTTTTATTGAAATATTTTCAAAAGCCGTAACTCGATTAGATGAGATGATAAGCAGAGATTCCGATATATTAAGCATATTAACATCGGATGATTTAACTATAGGAAGTTCGTCAGATTATGATTATTACGGATATAACGAATATGAAAAAGCTGATATTTATGATAGTATTTATCAAGCAAAAATATCTGAAATGGACGCTAAGAAGAAAATGTCTGATGCAAAACAATCTTTAAAAGTATATAACGAGTCTATAGAAGGAACATGGTAGCGCCTACAGTGAACACAATTGAAACATAAAATTTACTTTTCAAGAGGTCAGAATGATTAAGACAGAACCTATCTGCATAGATATGAAACAGAGGATCAATGGAATCCGGAAAAGCTGTTATCATACGACAAGTTCGCATTCATTCCAGTCACTGTTTCTATGGGCTGAAAGCTGGGAACTCTCCATCGCTCTGGAGGAAGACTGTTTTCTGGTCAGAGAGGGAAATCAGAACACATGGTTCTTTCCATGCGGAAAAGAAGAAGCTGTGAAGCGTTCTGTCTGTAAACTTCTTCAATCATCTGAAACGGAAGGAATCCCTTTTAACCTTGTTTACCTGCGGGAGCAGGATGCGAAACTTTTAGTGGAATGTTTCCCCGGTGTATTTGAGATTCAAAGGGATTGCTCTTCGGATGAATATCTGCTTGATACGAAGGAGTATGTATCTCTTTTAGGAAGAAAATACAACCGTATCCGAAACCAGATTCATCATGTGCTGCCGTTGCAGCCGAAGATCGTTACCGTTACAAAGGAGAATCTTTGTGAACTGGAAACACTCGAAGGTATCTGGATAGCAGAGAGAGATTATATGCCGGAGGATGATTTCTCTGTTATCCGTCTGCTTCAAAACTGGGAGGCACTTGAATGTTCCGGTATTCTGGTAAAAATTGACGGCAAGACTGTCGCTGCAATTGCTGGATACGAGCTGGCGCATGACAGATATGATTATGTATTTTCTAAAACCGAGGGGCAAATTCAGGGAATCGCAGATTATACCAAACATGCTTTTGCAGAACTGCTCAATGACAAATACAATATTCTGAATATTGAAGAAGATCTCGGACTGCAGGGATTGCGGACAATGAAACAACTGATGCGTCCATCCGGGAAGGAGGAAATGTATAAAGCCTATTACATTAGTAGAGGTTAAACTATGGAACAGCACGTATCGAGGATGTCACCACATTTGGATGTAATTTTCTGGTGCTGTTTGGGCTTATCGTACTTGGCACGGTTTCAGTCATCAGCATCTTAAATCCTACGCAATCAGAGCATATCGGATGATTTGTCCTGCTAAAAATCATTAACGTATCAGTGGATATCTATCTACGGGTACAGCAAATTAGATTGAAAAAGAAACAGAACACAGTAAGTAATACAGCAAAGATGTGGCTTGATAATATACTAAAAGAATTTCAAGTCGGCAAGGATGAATGCTATCACATTTCACTGATACTGGAAAGCGGAAAGAGGATATGAGAACGACATCAACCACTCAATTAAATAATGATGACTGCGGAGAAATTAAGCTTATTCCCGTTGAAAGGGCAGATAGAGATGCTCATACTGTAGCGAAAATTTATCAGAAAGCCTTTCCTGAATCTGAATATCCTGAAATAGATTCATTATTCTTATTGTGTAAAAAAGCAGGAGCTGAGATGCTTGGAATATATGCAGGAGGTTGTCCTGTCGGAATGATGTATCTTATAAAGTATGGCCGATGTGTATATGAGATATATTTTGCCATTGACGCGGCCAGGAGAAATGCAGGAATCGGAAGAAGGGCGATAGATGCCTTAAGAACAAGATTTTCAGACTGTTTTATTGTTTGCGATGTTGAGACTCAAAAATATAACGACGATGCGGAACAATTCAGACATTTTTATTTGAAAAATGGCTGCAGGTTCATTCCGTATAATATTATTTTTCACGAAAAATGCTCGGATGTGGTCGTGATTCATGGAACTCCGGATATGAAGGAATTCCAAAAACTTATCGAATACATAAATGCTCAAGAAGAGGTAAATGACACATATTCTATCACATTGATGGAAAAGGACCTACCGAAATGATGGCGCAGGTCTGTTCAAAACATGGTAGCGCCTACCACTGTGGTAAACCTATCGTCAACTTAAAGTGAATACTATGGGATGTCTGTAGAATTCAATGAAACAGAAGGGTTGGAGAAATGAGTTCGCTTGTGTCTGACACCATCACTTTTTTGATGTTCGACCAGGTTGGAGCTGTGATTTTGCATTCAGTGCGGCAGAATATATTTCATCAATAGCGTTCATGCTTAGAATTCCGGCGATTATTCGAGAAAGTATTTTTTTTACACGGTCGACAATGAAGCTTTCTTGGCTGCCTTGGCGGCATTCACTTCTTGATTAAGTTTAATAACTTCCTCTTTGTAAAAAGAGATAGGATCATTGCCTGAAGTTCGTGTACATAGCCGATTGCTTTGTACGAGCGGTGAGCACCACCCTTTCTTTCGGGGTCGTAAAAGCTCTCATAAATTTGAAGATAAGTCCCTTTTTTTTAACTACAAAGGGGATTGTACCCATCCTCAGTAAAATTGTAACACCAACTACATTTTGCTTAGAGGAAGGGTATCCACTTCCGGTAAAAAAAAGTTGCATGTCTGTCACACCCACGCAGATATGCAACATTTTTTCTTGTGATTTTCTGAAATCTGTGATAATATTTAATTAATATTCAGACTCGTCAGGATTATCGAAAGCTTTTCCAAGAAATTACAGCCATTTCTCAGAAGTTTTCAACTGATTCTTATGTTTAACGAATATGTAACAAGACTAAAATAGTGTGCTCTGATCTCACTAAGGGTTTTTGAGTGCACAATTTCGACATGGAGGTTTATGTATGGGGAATTCATTAGTATTTACTAACGAAAATTGTATCGGATGTAACAAATGTATTAGTGTATGTTCGTGCATGGGTGCTTGTCAGGCTGCTGAAGATATGAACGGTAACAATATTATTCAGGTAGACAGTGATCGATGCATTGCCTGTGGCGCATGCTTTGATGTATGCGAACATGAGGCAAGAGAATTTAATGATGACACAGAGAAATTCTTTGCAGACCTTAAAGCAGGTCAGTCTATCAGTATTCTTCTTGCTCCGGCATTCAAGGCTAACTATCCAAGAGAATACGAATCCATTCTCGGAATACTTAAGGATGCAGGTGTTAACAGAATCGTCAGCATCTCCTTTGGTGCAGATATTACAACCTGGGCCTATATCAATTACATTCAGAAAAATAATTACCTGGGCGGCATTTCTCAGCCTTGTCCTGCAGTGGTTGGATATATTGAGAAATATGTTCCTGAGCTTCTTCCTAAGCTCTTCCCGGTACATTCACCTATGATGTGTGGTGCAATCTATACCAAGAAGGTTATGGGAGTTTCAGATAAGCTTGCTTTCATCAGCCCATGTATTGCAAAATATAACGAAATTCATGATCCTAACACAGATGGATATATCTCATATAATGTAACCTTTGATCATCTTATGAAATATATTAAGAGTCATCATTTATCTTCTTCAAGAAGCGTAACTGATGAAATAGAGTATGGTCTTGGTTCTTACTACCCTACTCCCGGTGGTCTTAAAGAAAATGTATACTGGCTGCTTGGAGAATCAGTATTCATCCGCCAGATGGAGGGTGAGAAGCATATGTACCATTATCTTATGAAGAATAAGGATAAGCTTCGTTCAGGACAGCTTCCATATTTATTCGTAGATGCTCTTAACTGCTCTGCAGGTTGTCTATATGGTACAGGCTGTGAGTCGGAGAAGGATGGTAACGACGATATTCTTGCAGAAATGCTCAGAATCCGTGAAGAATCCAAGACAACAAAGAGAAATTCACCATGGAGCAAGGCCAATTCGCCGGCTAAGAGATTGGCACTTCTTAATAAACAATTTAAGGATCTTGATTTGAACGACTATATTCGTCGTTATACAAACAAGTCATCATCCTGCTCATTCAAGAAGCCAACCGCTTCAGAATTAGATGCAGTATTTAATTCAATGAATAAGATTACCAAGGAAGACAGAAAGATTAACTGCTCCTGCTGTGGATATGAGACCTGTGAGCTTATGGCAACAGCTATTCATAACGGCTTCAACCATAAGGAGAACTGTATCTACTACGTTAAGAGTCTTGTTGAATCAGAGAAATATCAGGCTGAACAGTTATCAAATGAGGTTGAGAGCGAAAAGAGTAAGCTCGAAGCAGGTAATCAGAAGATTATCGATATCGTTAAAGAAATCAACGAGAAATTTGATGACCTTAACTGTTCACTTGATTCCCTTGCAGAATCCAATACATCAAACGCTTCTGAAAGCTGTGAAATATCAGAAGATATTGTTAATGTATCAAGCTTCTGTGACAACCTGGTTAAATCTCTCGAAGAAATCCGTGTAATTCTCCAGGAAATCTCAAGTAACAACGAAGAGATTACAGCAATTGCTTCACAGACTAACCTCCTTGCTCTTAATGCTTCCATCGAGGCAGCCCGTGCAGGTGAATTAGGACGTGGCTTCGCAGTTGTTGCTGAAGAAATCAACAACCTTGCAGCAGAGTCATCTAACTCAGCCAAGAAGAGTTCTGAGAGCCAGAGCAAGATTACAACCTTCATTAACAATATTATGAGTGAAGCCGGAAAGCTTACAGATATCGTTGAAAAGGTTAATCAGAGAACTCAGAACCTGGCAGCATCTAATGAAGAGATTGCAGCAAGTATGACAAGAATCTCATGTGCTTCAGATGAAATCATGAGTGACTTAAAGAGTCTTGGACAATAAGAATATTTATTTCATTGTGTTTTTTCCATACATCTCTTTTATTCCATGTAAAGGACATGACCCTAAGGGGCATGTCCTTTTTTTAAACAATATCATAATTCATAATCATAACAGGCTTTCCTGCATTTCTAAAATAATTAGCTATATAATTACCATCACCATAAAAGCAATCACAGTAATCAGACAGCTTAGAAGCATCCTTAATACCATTTACCTCATAGCTTTCTATGTCTTTATAAGAAGATAGAATACTATTAAGTCTATCCATTTCTTCCTTGTAATAACCCTTAACCTGTTCATAAAGAGATGAATTTTTAATTAATACAGGAGCTATTTTATCATTTGCATTAATAATAATCTCCATTGAGCTTTTGATTTTCTCAATAGCCTTATCCCCATATAATACAACATTTGTATAATCAAAATATATTGCAAGAAGCTTTTTACCATTTCGATTGTCCGTAATCTCTTTAGAGGATTTATTTAAAGAAACCTCTATTTTATCAAGGAAAAATTCCCTCCATTCTTCTCCTGCCCATTCTGTTAATTTCTTAATATATACTTCCTTCATTTGCTCAGAGGGAAGAATTACTCTGTCCGAATTAATCACCCCGGGCATACAGCAATAGTTTTCAAGATTAATATATTCACATACATCTTCACTTGTAAAATCCTTAATATTATACCAAGGGATATACACAAGCTCCTTAGTATATGAAAGAAGCTTATCGCTGTAATATAAAGGTGCCACAGAAACTGTTTCGTTCCATGCATCGTAAGGAATCTGGATATATATTCTATCAGGCTTCCTTACGGACAGATTAAGCTTATCTACTGTAATCCACCTGACACCTTCAGGATAACCCTCACAAACATTTCTTTCATCCCTTAGGGAACCATCATAATTCTTATAATAATAGGGCAGGGTAGCCACTACCACATCGCAAAAGGGATCCTTAGTACACTTATTATATTCATCACTGTAAGAAGCAAACCACTCCGGCTTATTAACAAGAAAAATCACTTCCCTGCGTTTATTGGCTGTAGCTTTTATCTCTGCAAGCAGTTTCACAGCATTATTATATGTCTCATATTCGGGACATTTTGAGGTTTCATAAAGGGCTTCACAATATTGTTCAAGATAATTAACAAGTAAATATCCCTCTCCCTTAATACTCTCAATATATGTTCCAATATCAATTGCAAGCTGCTGTGCATCAGCTATATGCGCTATAAGCTCATCCGTATCTGTCAGGCAGTCTCCCAGCAAATCATTAATTCTTTCAAGCTCTAAAAGTGCCTCCAGCAAAGTACTCTTATAGCTATCAGAATCAATTGATTCTGCAGGAGTTCTCCTATCCTTCCACAGCTTTACTACACTTTTCATATCAGGTCTGTATGACGGATACTCAAAATCAAGAACAGAAAGAAAATCCTGTTTCTGTTTTGCAAAATAGGGATAACAATGACCGGCACTGTTCTTATATATTTTCATGTATTCCCCGTAACAGATTTTAGCTGTCTCAAGATAGAAAAAGGGAACAGATATTTCACCTGTTTCAAAGGGGATTCTTATATTCTTTTCAAATTCCTCTTTATTAAAAATTCTCATACCCTTAAGACCCCAGGGCATCATCTGAGAAAGCTTATCCGATTCATTACAGGTAAAGCTTCCGAATAGCTTTGTAACCTCTATGTCAATAAGACTCCTTAACCTTTCCTTTGTAATACCATCCGGGAATTCAATTCCAAGAATAGATATTACATCCTTTCGTCTTAACTGTATTTCTTCCTCTGAAATTCTTCCAAGACGTATATCATCCGAAAACCTTAACAGATACTTAGCCTTGGCTATCATCTCATTTAATTTTCTATCATCTCTTGGAATATAATCAAGAATAAAAATATCCACACAGGCAATATATGGAAAACCGTGATACTCTGTAAGATGCTTTGGTTCATAGCAGATATGAGAAATATTTACAACATTACCAAGGAACTGTTCATGTTCTTCTCTGGTTCTAAAATCATATATGGCATAGCCCTTTGGAAACTCCTTTTCAATAAGTCCTATAAGTCGGTCATAATCCTTCCTTAACATCCATATATCAAGGTCATCATCCCAGGGAATAAATCCACCATGTCTTACTGCCCCCAGAAGTGTTCCCCAGGTTGCATAGTATTTTAAACCATATTTTTCACACACTCTGTCAATTTCATTAAGAATCTTAAGTTCAGCTCCAAATGCCTGCTTCACGGCGGCAGGAATATAGAAGCCCTCTCTTACCTCATCCTCATAAAAACCATCTGTCAAATCAAATCTGTCCATTAAACAACTCCCAAACCTTGAACAAGATATTATTGTTCAATTTCTTCCTTAGCTAATTTAACGCACTCAGTACATATAATAGGTTCAGTTTCATACACAGCATTATAGAACCACATATTTCCTTCACATAGATCTCCCTTTTCCTTAAAATAGCATCCTAGCTCGTAGCATAACTCAGAGGATGGATTTTCGGCTATTCCACGAAGTGCATATTTAAACATAGCTGTATCATCACCTGTTCTTCTGGCACATAAGGCAGCCAGTGCAAAGTCACGGGTAAGATTATCTCCCGAATCCTCTTCACACCTTTTTTCAAAAAATTCTTTAGCTTTAATATAATTGTCCTTTGTTCCTGCAATATACAGTTCCTTTGAATATATATCAATTAGTCTTTGAGACAGATTAGCTCCGCTTGTTAGAAGTTTCTCAAAGGCTTCCAAATCTCTATTTGCGTGATTTGATTTGGGTCTGTGAATAATCTCAATATCGCTTTCATAAACAACAGGATCAAGCCTTACCATCTCATGTATACTCTCTATCCAGGTATATTCTCTTACTCTTTTATACAGTTTAGGTCTTAATTCCCTGTCGTAATTATATATAGTATTATTATCAAGCTGATTGCAGTAATACATTTCCACAATCTCTATTTCTTCCAAAAGGTTATTCTTGAGGCTTAAAAACCTTTCAATATTTTCAGCATCAAGTTCCTCGTCAGCATCAGCCGAATATATATAATCACCCTTAGCCAGTGAAAAGGCATAATTTCTGGCATCAGAAAAGCTTCCTGTCCAGTTAAAATCATAAATCTTATCTGTATAATGAGATGCTATTTCCTTTGTGGAATCCATTGAACCCGTATCCACAATAATAAGCTCATCCCAAATAGTCTTAAGACTTTCAAGACAGGTTTTCAAGCTATCCTCTTCATTTTTTACTATCATACAGACACTAATTTTCATAGAATCACTCAAATCCATTTATCTTCAGATGGATTAATTCCTTTCAAAACAAAAATATTATCAAATACATAATCCGGCAGCTTCAAGCATTTTCTCTACTCGATCTCTGTAACCAAAATATTTTTCAACACGCTCACAGCCACGTTTTGCTATTTCTAGTCTTTCATCCTCATGTTTTAAATAATAGTCCACTTTTTGGTACATATCTTCTATACTTTCATACATAACAAGCTCTTCACCATTAACAAAGCATTGATCAATTTCCGGCTGGTAATTTGTAATAAGAAAACCACCGGCTCCAAGTACATCAAGAACTCTAAGAGGAATACCACTTTTAATACAGCGAAGGGACATATTAAGATTGATTTTGCTTGCCTTAAATACCTTAGGCATTTCATCCATATATCGAACTGTTCCCATGTACCTTACCTTATCAAGAAGCTCGTTTGTACAGGAGGAATACAGCTTAACATCAAAATGATTAGAAAGAAGCTTAAGCCCGAGAAGTCTGTCCTCTCTTGTTATCTGAGCTCCTATAGCATAGGACAGTGACTCCTTACTTAAAACATCCTTCCCAATGTAAGCATTCATACCCTCTATAAGCTCAGAGGTAATAACATCATCAATTAAATAATAACCATATATCTGAGACTGAGCCTTCTTAACAGCTTCAATATATCCCTTATAATACTCATTTAAAACAGACTCTATCTCCGGAAGACTTGAATTATATATATTACCTACAAAGCTTACATCTGAAGAAAAATACTCTTTTTCAGAAGCCGTAAGATGAATATTTTTTAATCTTTTAGTATTAACAGCCAGGGGTAAATGATATATATTGGTAAATCCTTTATTCATGTATTCCTGAGCCTGCACACTGTCATACAGAAATACATAATTACATGGTAGTCCTAAAGTGTCCTCAATATTTGGAACATCAAGGGGTGCATCATAGGACCAGGATATATATTTAATATTTTTCCTGTTACAGGCCACAGCAACAAGTGGGAAATAATTGGTACTGTATACAAAATCGTATTCTCTATCCTCAAGAAAACGGCTGAATCTCTTTAAGAAAAAATCATCCTTGTTACAGTCCCTAAACTGATAAGATACCACGTCAGCTTCTATATTCATTTCATTAAAGGTATCTAACATATCCCTGTGTGTTAATGTACCGGTACCCCATTCAAAAATCAGTATTCTCATAAATATATTCCTTAAGCTGTTCATTTTTGGCAAAAAATAATAGGAGCTGTTCTCTGTTGGCAGCCATTTCTTCCTCGTTATTCACAAGATATTCTATAGGACAAAGGCTGTAAATATTAGGTATATTAAAATACTTATTCCTCAATTCATTCAGATTTTCTTCAGGCTTAACAAAGGTAAACATAGAAAAATTCTGACGCATTTTCATTTCCTTAGAAAACTGTGAAAGTCCTCTGAATACAAAATTAAAGCATTTACAGCTAAGACCGTTGAGAGCCAGTGTATCACCTGAAGTTAATATATCAAAGCCTGTAAAATCAAAGGTAAATAAACAATCCGGACTACCAATAGCTGCATAAACCTCATGAGAAGCTTTACCTCCTCTTTCTATAAAAGAAATATTGGTTAGTATGCCCTTATCCTGCATCACCTTATTAAGCACATCAGCAAATAACTCATATAAATATTTGTGATATGAATATTTACTCTCATTTATCAAAAATACAGCATCCATAAATTATCCCTTATATAGTACATATAATTCTATTTCCACACCTCGGTATAACCGTCGTCAAATTCCTCCTGGGCTATTTCGAGCATTTGCCGCGCAGACAGCTTGGACTGATATTCCTTATTATCAAAAAGATTCTTATGATCTTCTCTGACACTCATTCCCTTTTCAAAGGATATGGCATCAAAATCCCTCGACAACCATTTATAATCCTCTTCATCTATAGTCTCGGGGTCATAGAATTCCCCTGCAAGTCTGAAGGAATGCCACTCACGTAATCTGTATAAGTATGGAGCCGTCAGACACAAAAAGCTTCCATAGGTTTCAAATTCCGAAAATGCTCCAAGATTGATTTTTCCAGGTTCAATACAACGAATGATTTTCTCATAATAGGTATCACCTGGGAGCTTATCATTGCTCTCAATTTTCTCAATCATTTGCTTCATTATAGATGCTTTAAAAAGCATATGTTCGGATATAAAGGAGGGCTCAACAAATTTTTTTAAGCCGGGAATCAAAACTGACATGGTTTCAAAATAGTATTCATTAAGCTCATGCTTCATATCAAGGAAAGGCGAACCATCCTCCTTGAACATGGAAAACTCCTTAGTAGGTACAGTGTCACCATCCCAGGACATATAATACTCATTATTACTGTATTTATAATATTCCATTTTAAGAAACTGCTGATAGTACCAGCCGGTATATCCACGAGGCACATTCTCTCCACCTAGGATTCCCTCCATATGCTTTTGCATAACAGCATTGACTTTATCAAAGGGTAAAATATCATTCTCATTAATAAAGCCTACCCTGTCACGGGCATCTCCAAAATCAGTTTCTTCTACAAGCCTTCCTACCTCTTCATTACCTACAAAATACAAATGTTCTGAAGGAAGGTATTTTAATAAACGTTTGTAATTACTTCTTAATCGTAAAAAATCATTTGGAACCACTACAATTATGGTATCGAACTTTTCATTCATAACAAATCCCCTCATAGTTAATTCAGATTCTATTAGAAATATTTCGCTCTTTCGCCACCAATATATTTTGCCCTGCTTCTTGCAGCAGTAACATAGGCTTCACCAATATGATTCTGAATTAGTCTTACAGGTACTGCCACACGCTTAATATGCATTCCAATAAGTGTACTACCTATATCAATACCCGCATCAGCCTTAATCTCCTCTATAGCAACAGGCTGTTTAAATGAAGCATAGGCTGCTGTTGCAAAGGAACCGCCTGCCTTAGGCTGAGGAACAACATTAACAATCTCCGCCATAGGTACAGCTTCCTTTTCAACTATTATTGCCCTGTTAAGATGCTCACAGCACTGAGCTGCAACATATATTCCCATCTCCTTAGCAACCTCATAGATTCCATTAAAAACTACCATTGCAACCTCGGGATTAGAATCAGTTCCTATCTTGCTTCCACATATTTCACTGGTCGAACAACCTACTACGAGAATCTGTCCTTTTTCAAGCCCTGCTGCTTCTATAATCTCCTTTGTAACCTTCATTGCCTCTTGCTTAATCTCATCAAACATAGTTTGTCACCTCTTTATATATTAAAAATTATTGTAATCTGATTAATTCATCCATCTCAAAATCACACACAGCAGGGGTTCCTAATACCTCCTCCCACCTCATAGGTGTAATTCCATTTCCGGGTCTTTTTACTGTTATATTATCCTCAGACAAAATCTCTCCCTTTTTTATATCCCTCTTTGCAACAATACTTTTTCTTGCCGCAACCATATTTTTTTGTTCAGACATAGAAGGCTTCTTTTCACTACTTCCAAGACTTCTTTCAATATTTCTGATTGCGTCAACCATTGACTTTAGCTCTGAAGGATTAAGACTTGCCTTATGATCCGGTCCCTCCATATTTTTATCAAGGGTAAAATGCTTTTCTATGACTGTAGCCCCAAGAGCAACAGCCCCTATAGGAACCTCTATTCCAAGGGTATGGTCAGAATAACCTGCCTTTACATTAAATCGCTTACCAAATTCATTCATGGCAAGCAAATTCACATCCTCGTAGGGCGTTGGATATTCAGTATTACAGTGAAGCAGCTTAATATCCTGTGCACCATTACTTCTTAGTACCTTAAGTGCCTCCTCTATTTCTTCAATCGTTGACATTCCTGTAGACATAATTACAGGCTTATTTGTCTTAGCAATCCTTGAAAGATATGGATAGTTAGTAATCTCTCCGGAAGGTATTTTAAAAAACGGCATATCAAGAGTATTAAGAAAATCAATGCTTTCCAAATCAAAGGGAGTTGATACAAATTGTATTCCTATTCCCTTGCAATATTCACTAAGCTTTACAAAATCCGCAAAGGAAAGCTCTAAGCTTTTTAACATTGAAAGCTGTGAATTATCCTCATTGTCATTAATCTGATATTCTGCCTTTTTTGCATTTTTTGCAACTATGTTTTTTGCTATGAAGGTTTGAAATTTCACACAATCAGCACCTGCCTCCTTAGCTGCTTTCGCAAGCAAACAGGCTATTTCCAGACTCCCATTATGATTAACTCCGGCTTCTGCTATAATCAGAACACTCATTAATGAACCCTCCCAGGATTACCATATACCTTCTTATCACACTCAATGTTTTTTACTATAACGCTTCCTGCACCTATTAAACATCTGTCACCTATCTGTATCTGTTGCCTTACTACACTTCCTGCACCTACATGAACATCACTGCCAATATTCACCTGACCACACAATACTGCTCCTGAGCTGACATGGGAAAAATCACCGATTACGCAATCATGCTCTACTATTGCTCCTGTATTAATAATGGCGCATTTTTTTATAACAGAACCGGCATTTACAATGGCACCCTTACCAACAAATACGCCTTCTTCTATTGAAGCATTTTCAGAAACTATGGCAGACCTGTCAATTATTGATATAATATTGAACCGGTTATTTATAAGATTATCGTATAGCTTTCTTCGTATTCCGGTATCTCCCACACTACCAAGGGTAATAAAGGCATCACGAAAACCTTCATCATATAGTCCGGCCAAATCATCATCACAGCCTACTACCTCTATACCCTGAACAGAATTACCTGCACATCCCTTTTTCTCTACTATTCCAATTCGATCATACGAGCCGCTGCCAAGGAGTGTATCAATAACCGATTTACAATGTCCACCGCCACCAATTAACAGAAGCCCATTCATTTCTTTATTATCCATATACCAATCCTCTAAATTTACTTAAAAACTATATTAACCATTGAACCTACTCTTTTTATATAGGTATGCTCATCCATAGTTTTCTTAAGTCCACTCATAGCAATTCTTTGTCTCTCTGTATCATTTCGTAAATAATAATCAAGCTTATCAAGCATTTCCTCCTTACAGGAATATGCTACATAGTCCTGGTTTTCAATATAACAATCAGTCAAATCAGCCTGATAGTTGGTAAGTAAAAATCCACCTGCACCAAGAATATCAAACACCCTGAGAGGTATTCCTGTATGAATACTCCTTAGAGTAATATTTAAATTGACTTTGGCATTCCTATATACAAAGGGTGCATAATCATAATAATCTACAGGACCATGATTAATTACCTGTGGCAGAGAAAACGCCTCATTTTTTGTATATAAATCAAGACCTCCATAATTTCTTGCAGCTACTTCAATATATTCCGGTCTCTCCCTTGCAGTAATCTCCCGGTTAATCACGTATTCTCCGAAATAATACTCTCTCTTGGCAACACTGTCAGCTTCCGGCTTTAATGGCAAATCAACATACATTGCATCCATAATTCTATCACTAAGCATGGTCTTAACAAAATTGAAGGAGGACACCTTTCTTTGAGCATCTATTATACCCTCAAGATATCCTCTTGTATAATCATCTATACTATGTAATCGCCTATAAAAATTATGTGCTTCATTGTACAGTGAACCCACGAATGATATGTCCGTTTTATTACTCCATTTAGAATTTATGAATTTATCCTTAAGTACCGGGTCTGTAAGCATCCTGTTAAGTCTGTCTGTGTTCGCCGCCAGAGGTAAATAGTGAACTGTGGTAATTCCCGAGTTAAAGAATTCTTCATATACTGACTTGTCAAAAACAAAAATATAATTGGTATCAAGAATAACACTACAGGAATATATCATCACATAGGGACTGTCATATATCCAGGATATATAGGGAACAGACGCCTTATTTGCCGCATAGGCAATAGGAGGATAATAATTAAAAGAAAAAATAAAATCAGGATTATTTTCTTTAATCTCATCTAACAGTCTTTTCTCTATTTCTTCGTCATGGTAGTTGTCTTTGGACGAATATGCCTTGGATACAACACCAATATTTAATGTTTCAAAGGCTTCCTTAATATCATCATTACCATAGCTTTTCCATTCAAAAAATAATACTTTCATTACATCCTCAATATTACTTATATATTCATTAACCTGCCAAGAATTGATGCGTAATTGAATCTGTCAGCAACAGCACTTTTTCCTGCCAATGCGATTTTACTTCTTGCATCATCATGCTTTAAATAATAATTAAGCTTATCAATACATTCCTCGTAGGATTTATAAACCACGATTTCTTCATCTAACCTTAATTCTTCTTCAAGCTCTCTCTGGTAATTGCTAAGACAGAAGCCGCCACATCCAAGAATATCCAATACCCTTAGAGGTATTCCCGTCTGAATAGAACGAAGAGTAATATTTATATTAACCTTACTGTTCTTAAAGACAAGAGGCATCTGATTTTTATAATCAACAACCCCCATTAAAACCCTGTTAATATCAGGATTATCAATCTTGGATGCAGAATATAATTTAAAATCATTATCCATTAAGGATAGCTTTGAAATAAGCTTCTCCCTTTCAAGAATGGTAACCTGTTTTCTTAATACAATTGACTGAAATATATATTCCACATCCTCTATATATTCATCCCCGGGAAGTAAATCCTCAGCTCTTAAAAGCTGCTCATAATAATTAATTAAAGCTTCGTCAATATTATCATTCTCATCTCTAAAAAACAGTTCAATGTCTTTTGCATAATAATTAAACACCTCTTCATTAACAGCCGAATCCATTCGTGCTTTTTCTATGGGTGTTACCTTAAGCTTATCATAATAGCTGTGTTCATCCGTATACATGGAACCAACAAAGGACACATCCGATATATAGTCTGAACCCTTACAGGAAAAATAATTAACATCTACTGGAATAGGAATATAGCTTACAGAATTAATTCCCATCCTTCTAAATCGCTTAACAAGGGATCTGTCAAAACATCCCACATGATTACAGTCATGATAAATAGTTTTGGAAAAAAGTGTAAGATGCGGACAATCATAAACAAGAGAATAATATGGTATCCCCACTGTATTACATACCGAGGAAATAATGGGAAAATAATTAAAGGAAAACACAGCATCTATAACAGAAGTGTGAATCCTGTTAATCATTTCCGAAGCAAAATCCAAATCTTTGGTATAATGATTTATTTTCCTCGAGAATACCTCTACCTCATATCCCAGCCTTTTAAAATTTTCTTCAGCAATGGAATCATTTAATTGATTCCATTCATAAACAATAATTTTCACAATTCAATTCCTATACTACTGCCTAAAATATATGTCAAACATCTTTTCAAACAACTCTAAAACGCCCACTTTAGAGGCTTTTTCTACAAGTTCGGATATTGTATCGTCCAATATATTATTTTCAACGTAGTCCTCAACATATTGTCTTAATATTCGACATCTTGCAGAAAAATATTCTCCAACACGTCTGGAAACTCCATCGGACCTTAAATTAACCTGCAATAAATAATCATCTACAAATCCAATTAAATTATTTTTAGCATATCTTATGACAAATTCCCAATCCTCAATACACTTAAAGCTATCATCGAAGCCGCCTACTTCTATGAATTTTTCTTTGTTAATAACCATTGTAGGAGCGCCTATCTTATTCTTAACTAACAGGCCCACGAACATGTCTCCCTCCAGTGGCAACCCATCTGTTTTTGAAGGTATTAACCCATGTACCTCGTTATTATAAACGGTTTTGTAGCCACAATATACCATGGAATATTCTTCATGTTCCTCAAGATATCTCATCTGTTTTTCAAGCTTTTCAGGAAGCCAGCAGTCATCACTGTCATGAAATGCAATCCAGTCATAGCTTGCCGCCTTAACTCCTTCATTTCTGGCCCTTGCAGGACCGCTATTTTCATTAAGAGCTATATATCTGACACGTTCATCCTCAATGGAATTAACAATAGCCTCTGTATTATCACTAGACCCATCATCCACTACTATTACCTCTAATTCACAATAGGTCTGATTAAGTACACTTTCGATTGATTGTAAAATACAATCTGCCCTATTGAACGTAGGTATAATGACACTAACATATTTATCTCCCACAATATTCATTTCCTCTCCATCAACATTTCTACATATAGTAAATCACTTTCTTCATCAATATCAACTGAAGAAAGATTATCCATAATATATGAATAACTGTTTTTTGTATAAATAGTTCCCTGCTCTAAGAAGGAAGACACCTTGGAAAAATAAATTGCACCATTCAGTCTGTAATAGGTAGGATTCATCTGCCGTGCGTATTTGTTTTCATCCTTTAAAAAGCCATACATGGAACCATCCTCAGGAAGAATATTACAGGTATTAATGGAATGCTCCAGCTTGCATACAGATATAATTGAATCTGCATTTTTATTAACCAATTGTTCGTAGGCATCTCTTATATGTTTAGAGGTTCTAAGAGGCGACGTGGGCTGAAGCACACAGAATGCATCAAATTCTGTACCCTGTGCTTTATAATTATTAAGTACTTCACGCACAACATCCCAGGTAGAGGAGTTATCCATAGAATTGGAAACATCCCTTAAAAAGGGAACCGACACGCCCTTTACCTGTCTTGCAATATCTGCATACTGACAGGAATCGGTAGATAGCATCACCTCATCAAATACTTCTGATTCAACTGCTGCCTCTAAGGTATAGTGAATAAGTGGCTTACCGTTAACAGGTCTTATATTCTTATCCTTAATTCCCTTAGAGCCGCTTCTTGCAGGAACTATAGCAATACATTTCATTATTATTCTCCCCTTACAGCTTAATACCTAATTACTTTTCCATATAGGATTCTTAAGTTCATAGGAACCACTTTTATTCTTAATAAAAATATCTTTATTATATAAGCCATCAATAATACTATAGAATTCTGTTTCTCTATATCCTAAAAACTCACAGAAATCTCTTACACACTTAGGGTCAAGATTGGAATCATGATTTTTAACAAGCTCAATGGCTTCATCACGACTAATCATGCCATATCTAACCATCCTTGCAGCATAATCAGTTGCAGAAGCATGTCCAAACTTAGGATATTTAAGCCAGGGATGAACAAGATAAGCTCTTGAATCCACCTGATCAAACTGTTCTACGTGATGTGTTCTCTCCCACTCCCCTGTCAGGTCACGGAAGCCATGCCTCCTGGCAAATTCATAATTGGAAAAACTGTTCCATTCAACAAAATATGATATATATGCAGGGTCAAGCTTATTTAAATCATCCTCCTTAGGAGCCCTTGTAAGAACAAGATCCTTAGCTTCTACTCCTGCCTCATTGATTAATTCTTCTTCATCAATCCCAAGAGCAACTCCGTTAAATAACTGCTCCTTGGCAGAATATGTTTCCTTACCATGAGCACCGCCATATTCATAGCTTACATTCTCACCATATATTAATAAGGGGGTATTGAACTTGAGAGCCATATGAAGTGGGTATGTATATATTAATCTGTCTATATACCAGGTAGGCTTACCATATTTTTCAAACATATACCGCATCAGCTTCTTCTGCGCCTTCCTGTCAGGCTTAAGACTGATTATATTACATCCAAATTCCTCTGAAATATTAGCTATGTTATGCTTACCGGCCTCTGTCATGGGAAAGTTATCTTCTACACTAAACAGAATGGGATTCATGTGCATAACATTTTTCATTAAATGCACCTGAAAATGAGAATCCTTTCCTCCTGAAACAGCAATGGCACAATCATATCCATCCCCATTCATTCCGCGATATTTATCACACAGCTTCTTAAATTCCTCAAAGCGTTCTTCCCAGTTAATATTTTTTCTGTTGTCATAGGCCTGACATGCAGAACAAACCCCTTCTTCATTAAATGTAATTCCCGGTCTTGTATCCGGCATAACGCATCTTGTACAGTATTTCATATATAGTCCCCCAATCATTCACCATATAATCTAATTCTCATTTTTTCCAGCTCCGAGAGCTGTCCCATATCCATCCATTCATTTTCACTTACAGGATATACAGATACCTTTCTTCCTTTTTCCTTCTGTAGCTTAATAATATCGGGAAATCCTATAGGCACATTATCCTCAATATCATCAAGAACCTCAGGCTCCACGATATACATTCCTGTATTTGTAAGGAAGGACAGTTCCGGCTTCTCCTTCATATTTTCAATGGAAGCATTCTCTCCCATTTCGATTACACCATAAGGAATAGTAATATTCTTGTAGGCACATACCATTGTAATTGCGTTACCGCTTTCCTTATGATAACGAATCATACTATCATAATTAGACTTAAGTAAAATATCGCAATTGGTAAAAAAGAAGGTTTCATGTATCTGACCCTTAAGGAAACACAGACCACCTCCGGTACCAAGAGCTACCTCTTCATCATGCCATTCAATATTGTATTTATGCTCACTTTCCTTAAAATATGCCTTTACTAACTGCTTCTTATAATTAACGATAATATGAAAATCATAACAGCCATATTTTTCATATTCCCGCATTATATGCTCTATGATAGGCAGGTCTCCTACAGGGATTAGGGGCTTGGGAAGTACCTTTGTAAAGGGGTCGAGTCTGGTTCCTCTTCCTCCTGCATTAACTACAACCGGTACCTTTAATCTGTATATTTTATGATATAGAGAATCCTCTCCAAGATATATGTCGGTTAATTCACCCTTGTCGTTAATAATGGGGATTGCAATATAATCCTTACGATCATACAACCGTCTTGCCTTGTCTATACTTAAAGCAGACAGGGGATTACAGTTAGCTGCCTTATAGGCACAATCTCCTAAATCTCCACCTGCAATTAAATATCTTCTAATGTCACCATCAGTCAGCGTAGCAAGAAGCTTATTTTCTTCTACAATAAATAATATTTTATTATCAGATTCATCAAGCTTCTTCATTGCAGTCTTAATAGATATGTCCTTTTTAATACACATATTCAAATAGTTCATTATAAACCCCTGCCACTTTATATATTGTAAATATTAGCCTTATACTTATCCATATTGTTTCTAAGGAATTCTATTGTTTCTCTAAGACCATCCTCGAAGGAATACTGCTGCTTCCAATCAGTTAATTCATGTATCTTACTGTTACATCCCAGCAGTCTGTTTACTTCACTTTTCTCAGGTCTGAGTCTTATTTCATCACACACAATCCTTGCATTTTTGTTAATCTGCTTAATAAGCTCCTCAGCAAGCTGTCCTATTGATATTTCCTTCTGAGTGGCTATATTAATTTCCTGACCTATTGCCTTATCTGATTTGTATATTTCATAGAAACCGTTTGCTGTGTCCTTAACATAATTAAAATCTCTTGTGGGAGTAAGTGAACCTAGCTTAATTTCTTCCTTACCTGATAGAAGCTGTGTAATAATAGTAGGTATTACAGCTCTGGCTGATTGCCTTGGGCCAAAGGTATTAAAGGGCCTTACAATGGTAACAGGTAATTCAAAGCTACGATAGAAGGACTCAGCAAGTCTGTCAGCTCCTATTTTGGTTGCAGAATATGGGGATTGTCCCTGAAAGGGATGCTTCTCATCTATTGGAACATATTGAGCAGTTCCATATACCTCAGAGGTAGAGGTTACAAGAACTCTTGAAACATCAAGCTCTCTTGCAGCCTGAAGTATATTAAGGGTACCCTTAATATTAGTATCAACATAGGTTTCGGGAGAATGATAGCTGAAGGGAATGGCAATAAGAGCAGCCAAATGGAATACAGCCTCACAACCCTTCATCGCTTCCTTTACCCCGTAGGCATCCCTGATATCACCGGAAAAAACTTCTATGTTCTCTTTTATATCCTCAGGCAGTGTGTCTATCCATCCCCAACTGTTATTAGAATTATAATGGACAAAGGCTCTGACCTTCTCACCCTTCTTTACAAGCAATTCTGTTAAATGACTTCCTATAAATCCACCTGCTCCTGTTACTAATACCATATTAATCCCCTCCAAATATAATCATTAAACAATTCCCTTTATTTCATCAAAATATTTCTTCTCTTCTATATCCTTAAGAATGAATTGGGCAGCTTCCCTTATTGACTTTGCATGGGATACACCGATAACACAGGCTTCCATAAGTTCATCCTGTGCATTGTCCTTAGTATCAAAGGCACCTACCATAACATTATGAACAGAACCCTGAATAAGATAATTAATATATGTCATTGCAGGATTATCATCAATATCCTGTGAAATTTTCTCATTCCTTTTATATAAATCCAAAAGCTCCTTATTATCTCTGTTCTCACGTTTTGCAAGGGTAAGCATTCTTTCATAATTTTGAGCGCTTTCCTCTGCAAGCTTAAGAATATTTTTTATTTCACCCGGAATATCACATATATATTTTATAAAATCTTTTTTATCCTCTTCATTAAATATTTTAGAGCATTTATCTGTACAATCCTTTATGTTAAAATCAATATTACATTCCTTCTTAATGGATTCCTTAAGAGGCATTACAACAGTCCCCTCAATATAGGCTCCACCTTCAGTAGAATCTATAACGGTAATATCAGAGGCTTTCCTGATTTCGTTCTCAAAGCCGGATTTGTATAGCACAAATAATCTGCTGGATCTTACAGTATTGCCATATACATCCTTTACGTACAGAGCCTCTGCTTTCATTTCCGCATCATCATCAAATGCCACATTGTCAGCGTGTGCCTTATTATCTGTATAGGCAAGATCCTGACCGCAAAATATATATTTTTTAATTCCCAAGGAGCGCAATACTACAAATGCGGCATTAGCTACAGAAGCACCCTCACGCATATCATAGAGATTCATATCAGGAGATTTTTTATAGAAATACCTAATGATATAATCAGTATTTTCAAAGGTAATGAATTTAACCTGACCATCCTTAAATGCATAGGGTGGCAAAGTCAATTCTCCTATAACCGCAATATCCTTAATACGCTCATCATCATAATTAGCCTCAGCCTTAGTGGCATCTATAGAAATATACACATCCGGAATGATTCCTTCATTAAGCAATACTCTTAATGAAGAGTCTACTGCAACTATTAATGAATGTCCTTTTGCTTTATGTAATTCCTGAATGTTTTTAGATAATGAAGGACCTGACGAAACAATAATTGCAGTAAGATTTGCCGGTAAATTGTCCTTAAGGGAATCAAAGGAATAGCTGTCTATAAAGCTCTTGTAATTCCTCATAACATTAGAATAATATTTACTTCCAAAATATTCTATTGCTTCTCTGTCCGCATTTATACGTAATAAGGCAGTCCTGATTTTATAATAGAATTCCTTAACAAATGACGGAAACAGATTAGCGTAATTGGGGTATTCAAATACCTGTACCCCCTTTAAATTAGCATAATCCACAACATTATATATGGCTGCTTCCAGAGTAATATTCTCATAACCACATACATATATATCAACAGAAGCATTAATAAAAATATCCGAATAATCTATAAGTTCGCACAGCTTCCTTAATTCTCTAACTGACGTTTCCACAACAAGAATCCTACGCTTAATATCCTTAGAAACATTATCAAGCATTTTTTTAACAAACATCCCATTTCCAAGACCAAACATAATAAAGGTCTGTTCCTTAAAAGAGGATTCATATTTCTTACATACCTTATCTATTATTTCATCGTTAGAATATACCGATTCCAGCTGATAACCCTCGTTTCCTTTTAGACCACACAATACTTCTTTGGTGCCTACGTTAATCATTTCGTATCTAACGCCGTTATCATCTGATGCCTTACAATTTCTAAGCTCCTCTGTAAGCTTTGGACGCTTCTTACAAAGTGCAGCAATATTTTTTTCAAATATCGATTCGTGCATTTATTTTTCCTCCAGATAACTCTTTATTTGATTCAATGCATCTACAGATTCGTTCTTAAAAACGTCCCATTTTTCAAAAGCATCCTTGGATTCAAGAGCATTAGACATTCTTTTCAGCTGACTTACCCAGTATAATTTCCCTTGAGAATCAAGGCCGGATTCAGCATTATCATATAAAGAAATAATCGAAGGAATAACAGTAGTTACAGAGCCTATTAAGTTAACAGTAGCAGACTCAATATTATCATTGTCAAGACTTAAACATATATCGCAATATTTATTAATATTATCAATCATCCTATTGATATCAGCTATTAATCCAACCACCGTTCCTACTCCTAAATACATTCAAAAATGTCACAAAAATACATATTTATTATACAAAACTTACCTTTTTAAGTCTATATAACCTTAATAATTGTTTGTTACTATTCAGTTCCTGAACAGTAATTGTGTATAACAACTGAAAAAGGATTGGCTTTCGCCAATCCTTTTTCTACAGTAGTATACCAGACAATTAGCCGAGTAATGAAAGAACACCCTGGTTAGACTGGTTAGCCTGTGCAAGCATTGACTGACCTGCCTGTGCAAGAATATTATTCTTAGAGTATTCAACCATTGTTGAAGCCATATCTGTATCACGAATAGCTGACTCAGCAGATGTTGTATTCTCAACGATATTGTCAAGATTCTTAATAGTATGCTCAAGACGGTTCTGAACAGCACCAAGAGAAGATCTCTGGCTTGATACAGAAGCAATAGCATTAGAAATACTGTTAATAGCATTTCCTGCATCTGTTTCACTGGTTACAGAGATAGTATTAATTCCAAGTCCTGTAGCACCCATAGATGCAATACTAATATTGATTGTATTGTTTGAATGAGCACCAACCTGAAGACTCTTACCAGCTGAGAATGTACCATCAAGAAGCTTCTGTGTATTGAATTCTGTTGAATCCTTAACACGATCGATCTCACTAACAAGATTGTTAACCTCAGACTGGATAGCATTTCTATCTTCTGTAGTATTAGTTCCGTTCTTTGACTTAACTGCAAGCTCGTTCATTCTCTGAAGCATATCTTCAACTTCATTAAGAGCACCTTCAGCCGTCTGTACGCAGGAAACACCATCCTGTGCGTTTGAAGAAGCCTGTGTAAGACCACGAATCTGGCTTCTCATTTTCTCACTGATTGTCAAGCCTGCTGCATCATCTGCTGCACGGTTAATCTTATAACCTGATGACAACTTTTCTGTTGCCTTTGCCTGTGAAGATGTTGTGATACCTAACTGTCTGTTCGCGTTTGCCGCTGTCATATTATGCTGTACTACCATACCTTTTTCCTCCTTGAATTTGAAATATGTGGCTTCCTTGCCACGTCATTGGTTATGCACCCTTCTCTCCCGGCCGTACGCTCCGTTTGTAAAGATGCTTAAGGGTTAACTCCCTTACTTGTATTATATATCGGAACAAGCTTAAGATACTTAACCCCTTTATTTAAAAAAATTATAACATTTTCTGTTATATGTGACAAGTCCATGCCTATGAAGTTTTAATTAAATATTCTACATATAATCACTATTTTTTCTGTTCCCAGGTACTTTCCTCTGCTGCCCTGACTGTGGAATTACTCATTGTTTTGTAATAACTTGAGGCAACCCTGGCGCTGGTTCTTTGTTTCTTAATATCCTTCCTGGTCTTTTGGAATATGTTTTCAATAATCTGACGATTCCTGTCTTCTCCTGCCTGAATCTTCACACCCTTTTCTGTAAGAGATGTAATCAGCTCTTTAAGCTTTGCTATCTTATCCTTATAATTATCCTTATTCTTAAGAATCTCATCCTTATTTCTTGTGTAAAGAGCTTCGAAGCCTTCGTCAATCTCATTTATCTGCTCAATGGCTGTTTCCTTTTCCGCCACCAGTACATTAAATGCATCCCAGTTAACATCAGCATATTCCTTGTCCTTAATGCAATCTCTCTGTGCATCATTCTTAACAATAATACGGTCAAGTATCCCTGATTTTTTCTCAAGGCTCTCTATCATTATCTGTAAATAATTATCAATCTCCTGCATTTAAGCACCTCTGTTTATTTCTTACGCGCAAGCTGCATTGCTTCCTTCCAGGTATCTCTCATGGTATGAAGATGTGTAAGAACTTCTTCGAGAATTTCCTTATCCTTAGTCATATTAGCTTCACGAAGTCTGGTCATTATGTAGTTATATACATTATTAAAATCATTGGCAACCTCGTACTTAAAATCAAGTGTTGCCTGAAACTCTTCAATAATTCTTTCCACCTTCATAATATTGGTATGAGCCTTCTGAATATCCTTCTGTTCAACAGCCATAATCGCAATATTACAAAACTTAATGGCACCCTCATATAGCATAAGCGTCAGCTCCTGTGGTGAAGCTGTCAAAACTTTATTATTATTATACTGTGCATATGCGTTTCTAGATGTCATATCAATCCTCCTTGATTATTAATGCACTAAAATGTTTATTGATTACCCAAACAAACCGGATAAATAACTCTGCTGAGAATTAAGAGTTGCCATTGCCTTCTCCATCTTAGAAAACTGATCATAATATCTGTCTTCTACATCTGTAACATAATCTTCCCATTTTGTAATCTTGGTTTCCCATTTAGAAATATCAGACTTATATTTCTTATCATCGAAAAAGTTACCATAGGAACGATTACTTGTACTTGTAGATAATTTGCTCATCTGATCGTATAAGGATTTGGATAGCTTCTGGAAGAATCCTGAAACAGCCTCCGGATTAGCCGCAATAGCTGCCTTCAGCTTGTCAGGATTACCTGAGGTCTTATCATCGTCAGGATTACCATCTATATGATAAGCATTCTTCTCATAATCACCTGCTACGAAGTATCCAAGAGTATTAATACCAAAGCTTGATAAGCTGTAGGTCTCACCGCCTACCTCATAGGTGTCAAGCATGGTATTCTTGAATGTATTGAATATGGTTCCAAGGTCACCATCTCTTCTTAACAGAGCATCCTTAACCTTCTTTTCCCACTTCTCTACTTCACTGTCAGACAGAGCTTCCTTTTCTTCATCAGTAAGGGGCTCATAGCTTCCGGCACTTTCTGCATTATATAGTTTATCCATTTCATTAATAAGATCTGAATAGTCCTTTATAAAGGACTTAATATCATTATATATTCCTTCGTAATCAGTATCTGTAGCAATACTGATTTCCCCGTCCGTAATCTCCTTAGCTGTAATGGTAAGTCCATTAACACTGAAGGTATTATTATTGGACTCAAACTCTGCACCATTTAATACAATCCTGGCGTTAGAGCCTTCCACCTTAATTCCGCCGGCATCCGATGTAAGTCCCAACGCATCAAGAGCTGCCTTGGCATTGGCATCAGACTCATCAAAGGAAAAATTATTATCGGCACCTGACTGCTTGGAGCTTATAAACAGTCTTCCGTTGCTCTCATCAAAGCTTGCATTGTAACCTGCTGAACTTACATAGCTTACAAAATCACTGATTTTGGTATCACCGGATACATCAAATGTAATAGGTTCTTCATCATAGGTTCCATCCTCATTCTTAACACCCTTATTAAGAGTAATGGTGGTAGAACCGCCGGTAAAACCTAAATCACTTAATGTGGTTGCACTTGTAGTTCCCTTGGCAAGCTTGCCACCTGTTAAATATCCTGCCTTAGCAAGACTTGTAACCTCAAGAGTCTGGGTACCATTTACAGCATTTTCTGCCGTAACCACTGATGCCTTTGTAGAATCAGATACAGTAGTCGCCTTCTTGTTGTAGTAAGTTGAATACTGCATATTGGCTACATATTTAGACTGAAAATTCCTGATTTTTTTATTAAGATCAGTCCAGGCCTCCTGCTTCCATTCTGTCTTGGTTTTACTCTTCGTATAGGTATCACCCTTAGTTCTGTAAGCCTTAACCAGCTCCTGAACCATGGAGTCAGTATCCATGCCTGAATTCATACCTGTAATTCTTATAGACATATGACTACCTCCTATCTCTTCTCATCAACCATAATTCCTGCCATTTCCCACACTTTGGCTATCATGTCAAGTGTTTTCTCAGGGGGATATTCCCTAATTACCTCTTTTGTGTCTTTATCTACAACCTTAATAGTTACCCTTCTGGTTCCTTCATGTATACCATAGAGCACCTCTGAATTAGCCATCTTTTTGTTGAGCTCTTCCACGGCCTTCTTTATTTGCTCATTACTTGCTTCTTTTTTCTGTTGCATGGATTGCTGGGAATTATTATAGGAATCATTCTCACCATCGCTCTCCTTAACAGAATCCACAACAATAGTTTTGCCATCCACAGGTGCGGCAATCTCAGAATCTGTCTCTGTAAATTCAGCCGCAGGCTTACTTACAGCTATCTGTTCTGCCTTGGCTGTCTGGGCACTCTGTACCGGCTGTGCTTGAAATGTCATTGCGCTTCCAATAGGTTCAACTGCTGCCATCTTATCACCTCCATGTGACGAATCCACATCTCTATCATTCCATATCTGCTGTTATCTCCCCCACTGAGATTCCAAAAATATACGTAATCATAGATTGTTAAAAAAATACAGTTACACTTCTCTGTCTTCTATATCGACAGGAATTTTAGATAATTAACCTTTCAATCCAAAAATATCACAATTATTTTCATATGTGATACAAGGGTCAAAAAACTTTTGACCCTTGTATCATCTCTAAAACATGATGTTGGGGTCAAAAGGTATTTTGCCCCCAACGATACCGGATTTCTCCGCTCTACGAGCTCTCGAAATCCTCAAAACATACAAAATCCGCTCATTTTTCTGCAAAAAATGGCTACTTTTTCATGTTTTGGCGGGTCATAAAGGTGCATACAGCCTCTTACGTGCAAGCACGACGAGTCAGCATGACCTTTTGACCCTGGTATCAAAACATATTTTTAAGTG